>CAYGST010000146.1:8455-9806 GCA_964352415.1 uncultured Planctomycetaceae bacterium
GCGCGGGCTCGACGCGCTCGAGGCCCAGCTGCCCGACGTGCTCGCGCCGCTGCCGGTCGAGTCGATCGAAGTGCGCTCGCTCAACAAGACCGAGGCGCACATTCTCGGCACCACGGTGTTCGGCGACGACCCCGCGACGAGCGTGCTCGACCGCAACCTGATCCATCACGAGCAGCGCAACCTCGTCGTGCTCGGCTCGGGCTGCTTCCCCGGCGCGCCGCCGGCGAACCCGACCCTGACGCTCTCCGCCCTCGCGCTGCGCGCGGCCGAGCACCTCGCCTCCTGACATGCCGAGGAAGCGCAAGCGCAGGTCGAAGGTCGACGTCGGTTCGCTGATGCGGCTCTTCATGAGCCTCGAGGGGCGCCACGTGCTCGGCTGGGAGGCCGAGGAGGTCGCGATCCGCGAGGAGGAGACGGCCGCGGGCGTCAGCGCCGAGTTCGAGGACCCGTGCGTGACCTTCCTGCAGCTGAACCGGCTCGACCTCGAGCTCGACGACGAGGAGCTCGTCTCGATCGGGACCTACCGCGACGGCGGCCCTTTCGGGCTGTGGCCGCACTGCCCGGCCCTGCGCCTCGTCCCCCATCGTCAGTCGGGCATCTTCCGCACGCGCCGCCTCGACGACCTGCCGCTCGGACGGATCCGTTCGGTGGACGTGGGCGCGAACCTGCGCGGCACGCTGAACCAGGTGACGTTCACCGTCGGGGATGAGCTCGTCGTGCTCCTGCCCGGCGAGATCGACGAGGACTGGGAGGGCGCGCTGCGCGTGCGCCTGTGCCGCGAGTCCGTGCTGCTGTTCACCGACCCGTTCGACGCCGAGGACATCCGCGCGGCCGCCGCCGCGAAGGAACCGCTCGCGCCGGGGAGCCTCTTCGACGAATGAAGCGCTCCCTCTCGCGCCGCAAGCTGCTGCTCTTCGGAGCGCTCGGAGCGTCCGCCGCCGCCGCGGCCTACGCGGGCGGCTGGTACTGGTTCAAGGTGCGCGAGGGCGACACCGAGGAGCTCATCGTCGCGATCCTCCGCCGCCACCTGAAGGACATCCCCGTCGAGGAGCGCCACCTCCACGACTACGCGCGCTCGGTGCAGGAGCGCTACAAGGACCAGCGTCGCCTCGCGATGCTCGGCGTGCTCGGTCCGCTCTACGAGCACGTCGACGTCATCGCCCTCATGCCCGCCTCGAAGGTCTCCTTCCGCCGCTTCGAGGACGCCGTCGTCGGCGAGTTCCTGATGTCCACGGACTACTTCCGCGAGCGCGACGAGACCGAGCCCCTGCTCTACTTCGGCCGCTACGACCCGTACGTCGCCCTCTGCTCGAACCCGCTCGCGCGCTTCGAGGACGAGGCGTAGGGCGCG
>CAYGST010000147.1:0-9803 GCA_964352415.1 uncultured Planctomycetaceae bacterium
CTTCTCGGCCACGCCGAAGTGGGCGGCCGGGCAGCGCAGCACGTCGAACTTGAAGCGCTGCTGGAGCTCCGCGATCTCCTCCGCGAGCTCGCGGCCCTTGATCGCTTTCCAGCGCCGGCCGGTGAGCTGCGGGCTGCAGCAGAACGTGCAGTCCTCGGGGCAGCCGAAGCTCGAGAAGTGACTGAAGCCGCGCGGCGGGTTGTCCGTCGTCCAGTGCCCCGGCAGCGGGAAGCGGTGACGCACCTTGTAGTGCGTCGGCTTGACCTGCAGCTCCGCGTACTTCTCGTACTCGAGCAGGTGCCACGGCACCGGCTCGAACTTCTCGAAGCCGACGACGGCGCGGGCGTCGGTGTAGACGATGTGCCCGTCGCGCCAAACGGCGAGGCCGGGGACGTTGACGAGGTCCTCGCCAGCGGCCACGGCGTTGACGACGTCACGGAAGGTGAGCTCGCCCTGGCCGAGGCCGACGGCGTCGGCGATGCCGGACTCGAGGTACATCTCCGGCGTCACGCTGGGGAACCAGCCGCCCCAGATGATCGGGAGGTTCGGGTGCTTCTCGCGTACCGCCTGGGCCACGACCGCGCCGTCGTAGACTTGGTAGCCGAGGATGCACGAGCTGGCGAACAGCAGTGCGTCCTCGCAGGCCTCGAGGACCTTCGCGATGTAGTCGGGCTCGACCATCGCGTCGATCATCACGATCTCGTAGCCGTCGGCGACGGGGCCACTCGCGATCTGCAGCAGCTCGAGCGGCAGCAGGTCGGCGCTGAAGCGCTCACCGCGCTTCGGGTCTGCCCGGTGGGGGAGGAAGAGGACGATCTTCTTCGATGTCTTGCGCTGAATCACTGGAGGGCTCCTAAGCGGACGCGCTGGGCGCGGTCTCAGTGGTCTTCTGAATACCCAGGTTGTTCTCCTGAGTGCGGCTGCCGGAGAGCTTGACGTAGGTGTGGAACAGCTTCTGCTCGATGGGGAGGCTGAAGTTGTTCGTGCGCAGGCGCCATCCGGAGATCTTCCGCATGAGGTCGCGCACCACGTTGCCGCCTTCCTTCGCGAGGCCGTCGTAGAACGTGGAGGTCGCGCCATAGCGGCGCCAGCGGCGGACGACGTCCTCCGGGAGGCCGCTCCCACCGATCTCGTACTTGTACTCGAGCACGTCGCCCCACTCGACGAGTGACTTCGGCGACTCGTAGCCGAGCTCGACCGCCTTGCGGTAGTCCTCGCTGCCGGGAATGGCGCGGAACGGGAAGACGTCGCTGGGCGAGTTCGGGAACATGTGCTTCACCTTCGCCGCGACGGTGATGGTGGCGAGCATCGACTCGATCGTCTCGTCGGGGTAGCCGATGATCCACGAGACGCCCGTCTGGATGCCGCGCTCGTTGAGGCGGCGCAGCGACGGCGCGAGGTTGTTGCGGATGTCGATCTTCTTCTTGATGCGGCCCTGCTGCTCCTCGGTTCCGGCTTCGGCGCCGAGGGCGGCCATGTGGAACTTCGATTGGGCGAGCTTGTCGAGGGACTCGTCCTTGTAGCGGGCGATCGTCTCGATCTCGTAGGTGCCGTTCCACCAGAAGGGAGCGTCTTGCTCGATCAGGTAATCGCAGAACTCGTTCGAGCGGCGCTCGGCCACGCCGAAGTTGGCGTCCTGGAAGCGCAGCACGTTGAAGTTGAAGCGCTCGTGGCACTCCATGATGCGCTCGCCGAGCAGGGTGCCCGGGATCGCCTTCCAGCGGCGCCCGGTGACCTCGGGGCTGCAGCAGAACGTGCAGGGCTCGGGGCAGCCGAAGCTCGAGTAGTAGGAGAAGCCGCGCAGCTCGGTGCCGGGCTTCATGTCCCACGGGTCGGCGTACTTGTGGCGCACCTTCCAGCGGTTGGACTTGCTGTTCTGGAGCGCGACGTACTCCTCGAAGTCCATCAGGTGCCACGGCACGTCCGGGATCGTGTCGAAGCCGATGACCTTGCGCTGCTCCGTGTAGAACGGCTTGCCGTCCTTCAGGATGCAGAGGCCCGGGATGTTCTCGTAGTCCTCGCCGTTCTCGACGGCCTGGATGAAGTCCCAGAAGGTGACCTCGCCCTGGCCGAGCGCGACGGCGTCGGCGATGTTCTCGGTGAGGTAGGCCTCCGGCAGGACGCTCGGGAACCAACCGCCCCAGATCATGGGCAGATCGGGGAAGCGCTCGCGGACGGCCTTGGCGACGCGCGCGCCGTGCGCGACCTGGAAGCCGAGGATGCAGGAGCTGCCGAAGAGCAGCGCGCCGTCGCACAGCTCCATCAGACGCTCCATGTAGTCCTCGTGGACCATCGCGTCGACGATCACGACTTCGTATCCCTCGCGGTCGGGGAAGCCGGCGATCTGCAGCAGCTCGAGCGGCAACAGGTCTGCGCTCACCCGTACCCCTTGGTCGGGATCCGCCCGGTGGGGCAGGAACAGGACGATGCGCTTCTTCTTCTGGAGGATCATCGGAGGGGGCGACGCGCCCCTGGACCGGGGACGCACCTCAGGGGGTGGATAGACGACGACGGTGAGAGCGCGTCCGGGTGCGGTGAGCTGTCCGTTGGAGGGCCCGCGGGCCCGCCCGACGGAAGCTCGAGAGCGAGCAACCCTGACGTGCACGTAATGCTACCACCCCGCCCCGCAGGCGTGGCAGAAAGTCACCCGGCCTGCACTCATCGGCACGGATGCCCCGATTTCTTGCCCGGAATCGCCAGGCGCGGACCCGCGAGCGGGGGGGCGCGGCCCCCTGACCCTCAATAGGTGGTCTCGACCCAGGCGCCCCACGCCGTATCGAATTGGGAGTAGCTCATCCCGAAGTGCTCCTTGAACAGGTCCCGATGCAGGTCGGGCATGTCGGAGCCGTCGCCGAAGCCATCCGCGTTCGTCTGGCCCTTGAGCCCCCCGAGGAAGCTCGCCAGCCCTGCGGGCTGGGTCTGGTAGAGGTAGTCGATCATCGACCAGGTGCAGAAGTGGTCCGCGAGGGTCATCTGCCCGTAGTTGTTCAGCCGGATCAGCGCGGCCATGCGCGGCTGCTCGCCGGCGCCCACGATCTTGCGTGTCTTGCCGGCCCAGTCCTTCTCCTTGCTCTCCTTGGGGATCGAGCCCTCGGAGCCGTCGAAGCTGTTGTGGTTGGGGTTCACCCGTCGCTCGGCCCAGTGCGCGAGCCCTTCGTGCACCCAGATCGGCGTGTCGTAGCTGTAGTGCTCGAAGCCGTCGAAGAAGTTGTGCATCAGGTTGAAGGCGATGTGGCCGTGGAGCGCGGCGTCGGTCTTCAAGCTGCCCTGCTGCAGGTGGATCGTGAGCGTGATCGAGTCGCGCTCGATCACGTTCCAGCGCTGCGTACGCTTGATCGTGAGTCCGAAGTAGTGGCTCAGGAAGTCCACCGAGGACGCCTCGCTGGGGAGGATCAGGACCTCGTACTTGCCCTTCTGGCCGAGGTGCGGGCCTTCACCGCGGTAGGTGCCCTGGCCGTTCCACGGCTCCGTTCCGTCGGGGAACTCGGTCTGCGGAACGTTGACCAGCTCGAGGAACTGGGCGTACTGCTCCTCCATGCGCAGGATCGTCAGGTGCGCGCGCAGCCAGGGGTCGAGGACCTTCGTCTTCGGGTCGACGGTGGGCAGCTTCTCCGCGAGCTTGGTCAGGTCGCGCAGGAAGGCCTTCTTCTCCTTCTGCGAGACCTTGTAGCCGCCGATCGCGAAGCCGAGCTCGAAGTGCTCGGACTCGAGCCAGCGGATCTCCGAGGTCCCGAGGTAGTCCTCGACGCTGGCCGTGTCGCCGGTGGCGAACTCGAAGCCGCCGTGGGAGACGATGCCGGCGGCTGCCATCAGGGCCGGATCGCCGCCCTCGGTGTACGGGTCGTTCTTGCCGTGATTCGGCGCGAAGTCCTTGTCGAGGAGCTTCTGCGCGACGGCGGGCGCCGCGGCGGCCAGGCCGACGAGGGTAAGCAGGACGGCTCGCCTCAGGAGCCCTTGGAGCGGTCGCTCGATCACAGGCGAGACTTCCACTTCTTGGCGCGCTCGATGGCCTCGAACGTCGGCAGCTTTCCGAGCGGGGGATCGCCGTCGACGATGCCGCGCAGGGCGTTGATGGCGCCGACCAGCAGCGAGTTGTCGGTCGTGTCCAGGATCGGTCGGACGAGGGGGGTGGCCGTCTCCTTGTCGCCGCATGCAGCCAGCAGGCGCAGGCCCGCGACCTTCTGCTTGCGGTCGCCTTCGAGCAGCGGAGCGACGCGCTTCGTCGCCTCCGGCCCGCGCAACGCGGTCAGGGCGACGTGCGTGATCTCGCCGTGCTCCTTCCAGTTCGTCTTGCTGTCCGCGGTGATGACGTCGAAGCCGATCAGCGAGCCGGACGACGCCGCGCAGACCGCGGCGGACCAGACCTCCTCGTCGTCACGATCGCGCTTGCGCTTGTCGGCCGCGGTGAAGGCGGCTTCAGCGGCGCCCTTCACACCGGCATCGGGATACTGAGCCACGCGCTGCAGGCTCCAGGTGCGCGTGCGTAGCTGCTTGTCGTCGAAGAACTCGGCGAGGAGTCGCGTGTGCGGCGCCCCGGTCACCGTGTCCAGGATCTCGAGCATGCGCTCCGTTGCGTCCTCGTCCTTCTCCCGCCCGAACCTCGCCAGCAGCTTCGGCGCGGCGCCCGCGCCGATCTCGATCAGCGCGGCCGTCGCCTGCTCGCCCATCTCGGGCGTGCGGGCCTTGCGCAGGCGCTCGATCTCGAAGGAGACGGCGTCGTCGTCGACCTCGGGCCAGGCCTCCAGGCGCTTCAGCTCCTCCGTCTCCGCCGGCGGCTCCTCCTGGGGCGCGGCGACGGCGCGCGGCGCGTGGAACAGCGCAGCCAGCAGGGCGAGGCCTGTCGTCATGGTGCGGAGCGGGGGGGTCATGGGGTCTTCTCAGTACTTGTAGATGCCGGGGACGATCTCGGCCCAGGCCGGATCGACGATCTCGAGGCGGTCGGCCGTCTCGTTCGTGAGCAGCGCCTCGGGGTCGTCGACGAAGGGGAATTCGGCCACGCGCACGCGCAGGTACTCGAACGCGGGCCTTGGGTTACCGTCGCGCTGCTCGAGGCGCAGGACGGCGTAGCGGCCGGGCAGCTCCACGGGCTCGGAGGCCTCTCCGACCTCCAGGTCGCGGGCGACGAGCCAGATCTCGAAGCCGATCATGTCCCAGTTGCCGATCTGCTCGGAGGCTTCGCCGAGCTCGTGCGTGCCGTCCAGCAGGCCCGCACGCCAGGCCCGGGCCTCCTCGAGCGCGGGGCTGCGCCTGGCTCCGCCCTCCGCGGCGCCGAGCGCGCGCGGAAAGGACCAGTTCATCAGCACGATCCGGCGGCGCTGCTCGAGCGAGTACGACGGCTGGATGTCGAGGACGGCGTCGACGTGGGCGTCGACCTCGGCCACGGTGATCGGCTGTCCGCCGAGCACGATCGCCGTGCCGGCCGGCCAGGTGGGCGCCGAGGGCTCGGGCTCGCCGCAGCCACACGGCGCCGCCGCGAGGGCGACCAGGAGCAGGGCCAATGTCCGCATCCTCGGGCCGCGCCTACTCCTCGAGGCGCAGGTCGAAGGCCTGGACGAAGGAGGACGCCTTGTCGACGAGGAAGCTGTAGGCGCCGGCGACGTTCTGCTCGACGATGTCGAGTCCGTCTTCGAGGCGCAGCGGCCCCGCGGAGCACTGATTCTCGAGGTAGAGCGTGCGCGGATCCTGCGCGTAGTTCTCGATGCGGACGGCGTTCGCCGTGCTGGAGAACTCGTCCGGCGGGAAGACGAGCCGCAGGCCATAGATGCGCGGCTCGTTGTCGAACGCATCGATCATGTCGCCGAAGCCGAGCAGCCCGTCGCGCATGTAGTCGATCGAGTTCTCGAACTTGCGGGGATTCACGAGGGAGCGGATCGTGATGTTCTGGCCGGCGAAGCCCTCGATGCCGCGCTCGTTGGCCGCGTCCTCGGCCACCTGGCGGACGCGAGCTCCGAAGGCCTCTGCCGTCAGCGCACCCAGCTCCTCGCGGAACTGCATGCGGTCGGGGAGGAAGGCGCACTGCGACGTCGCGCCCGGCTGCATGGCGGGGTTGCTGAGGATCGGCCCCATGGGCGTGACCGCGAAGCTCGAGTACGGGGACGCCCCGGACTCGAAGTAGCGGTTGTGCAGACGCTGGATCGCCTCGGTCCCGGGCGGGAGGGCCGGATGGAAGAGCTCGCACAGGAAGGCGATGGTGCGCGTCGGGTAGGTGGTCATCTTCTCAGCGGTGGGTCGGCCTCGGCCGGCGTGGACAGGTGCTGCCGGGTTGGTGAGGATCGCACAGGCTACCACCCTGGGCAGGTGGAGTTCCGCCCGTCGTGCTGGCCGAGGGGCCTCCAGCGGCAGGAGGACAGCCTCCGAGCGGCGAATCACTAGGGCGTCGCCCGGCGTCCGCGCGGGGCGCGGCAGGCCGGGCTCGACCGCGCCGTTCCCACGCGGGGAGCTCTCGCGCAGCGTTCGTGGGCCGCCCAAGGGGGGCCCTCAAGCCCTCGGCCCCTGGGGTCGAAAAAAGACGGCTCTTCGATCCACCACACCAGAACCCCCTCCGTAGGCTCTGCCGCTTCCGCCCTTCTCGGGGGCGAGGACCACCCGTTCCGGGTGCCTCAGAGACCTTCCTGCGACTTCGCACCGCCATGCACCTCTCTCTCCTCACTGCCAGTCTGCTCCTCGGCGCCGCCAGCGTGCCGGCGCTGCAGGACACCGCCCCCGTCCCGGCCTCCGAGCCGCAGCAGCAGCCCTGGGAAGACCTCGGCGGCCCCCTGCGCGTCGGGGACGAGGACATCTCGGAGCTCGCGATCAAGCGCTACCTCATCTACGGGCCCTGCCGCGCCGCGATGGAGTACCACCGCGTCAACGCGATCATCGAAGACGAAGCCCAGCGGCGCATCGCCTCCTACGAGGACGAGATGGCGACCTGGGAAGCGATCAAGGCCAGCGGCGCCGACCCCGGTCCCGAGCCGTTCAAGTTCACCGCCGAGTACTTCCAGGTGCCGGAGGAGGCGTTCCAGGCCTTGCGCGAGCGCAAGCTGGCGGAGTTCCAGGTCAAATACCCGCTCCTCGACCTCGACATCGAGATCCGTCGCTCCTTCCGCTCGACCGACTGGTACCAGCGCGAGCTCGGCCAGGAGATGCGCTTCGACCGCACCTTCGTCCCGGACAACCAGGATCTGTGGCCGGACCTCACCTTCGAGGCCATGCGCCAGGAAGCCGGCGACATCCTGATCAAGGACTTCCGCGAGAGCTACGAGCGTCGCACCGCGAAGCTCGAGGCCGACCTCGCCAACTGGCAGGCCGCCAAGGACCAGGGCCAGGACGTCGGGCCCAAGCCCACGCTGATGCCCGAGGATTCGATGTACCGCTCGATCCTGCGCCAGATCGTGCGGGACGCGGTCTACAGCGTCATCGACACGAAAACGGGGATCGACGGCCTCGACGAGGAGCTGCTCGTCACCATGGACTTCGACTGGGACGGGACCCCCGAGCTCCAGATCACGGTCGACGAGGTCTGGGAAGACGTCAAGACGACCATCTCCCAGAAGGACATCGACGACGCGCGCCAGTACCTCGCGCTGGTCGCGGCCACCAAGCAGCGCCTCGCCGCCGAGGGCAAGCTGCTCAGCGACGAAGAGGCCGAGGCCCACTTCGAAGAGGTCCGCAAGAGCTTCGGCAGCGACATCTTCGGCATCGGCCAGATCGCCCTGGGCGCCCACCAGTTCCCGTCCGTCGAGTCCTACGGCGCCTACATGCCGCTGCTCGAGGGCTACCGGCGCTCGGTGCAGCCGCTGATGGAGAGCCCGCCCGAGGGTGGTCTCTCGCAGGTCCTGCGCAACCACCTCGACTTCTCCAACCAGGTGATGGGCCTCGCCAAGTGCGACGCCGAGATCCTGCTCGTCTCAGCCTTCGACTTCGACGGGTTCGAGTGGATCCCCGGGGGCTGGCAGACCGCCAAGCAGAAGACCGAGTGGCTGAAGACCGAGCTCGAGAAGAACTCGGTCGAGTTCGCCGAGTTCCGCCAGCAGAAGATGGAGGCGGCCGCCGAGGGCAAGGAGTTCACCCCGGAGAACGAGGTCATGGAGCCGCACGCCTTCTGGTCGCGCCTGCTCGATGAACACTGCGACTTCTGGGATCCGCCGCCGCCGGCCGTCGGCCGCCCCGGCTCGGACCACGCCTACCGCAAGAACGGCCGCTTCGGCGAGCGCTCGCGCAACGACATGCGCTCGCTCCTGGTCGAGAGCCCGTACGTCAACTTCCTGAATGGCGGCCTGCTGACCGACGAGATCTTCTTCAACCTTCCGGTCGGCTCGATCGCCGGTCCGCTGCGCGGGCCCGACGGCTGGTACCTCGCGAAGGTCAACAAGCGCTCGCCCACGCAGCGTCCGCTGAACATCAACGACGAGAAGCACATGGAGCTGCTTCGCGACGACTGGGTGCGGATCAGCTTCATCGAGTACGCCCACGAGGCGCTCGACAACGCTGACGTCGTCGGCCTCCACCGCGACGAGCACCAGGCCGCCAAGTAGGCCTCGCACTCGACGCTCCCGCGCAGCCCCGGCGATCCGATCGCCGGGGCTGCGCTCGTTCCATCGAGGAGCGTGCGTCCGTGCGCCGGGAATTCCCTACCCAGCGCCCGACTGCTTGAGGATGATCTCCGCCGCATGAAAGCCGACGTCGGATCCCTTGTGCGGCTACTGAAGCCGCACGCCAAGACGCGCCTCTGGCTCTTCGGTCTGATCTTCTTGCTGGGCGCCGGCGCCGCGGCGCTCGAGAAGTCGACCCTTCTGCTGCTGGAGCCGACCTTCGCGACCGTGTTCCCCGAGCAGGTCGCCGACGCCGACGCGGACGCGCAGGGCGAAGCGGAGCTCGGCGTTGCGCCCGTCAGCCCGGACGGCCCGAGCGGAGCGGACGGCTCGCTGGCCGAGTCCGCGGTCCCGGAGAGCGCCGTACCGAGCGCCCTGACGTCCCTCGTCGAGAGCGTCGGCGACGCGCGCGACGAGTTCCTGACCACGCTGCTCGGGAGCACGCGTCCGCAGACCGCGGACGAACGCCTCGAGGTCCTCTGGCGGATCGCCCTCGTGGTCGTGCTCCTCGCGATCCTCGCCGCCGTCTGTCAGTACGCGTTCACCTGGGTGGCTCGCAAGGTCGCGCTGGACATGGTCGTCGAGCTTCGCGTGCGCATCACGCGGCACCTCATGCGGCTCTCGATGCGCTACCACGACTCGCGCGCGCTCGGGGACCTCCTGAGCCGCATCAGCGCGGACGTCGGCTACACGTTGGCGATCCTGAACGAGAGCCTGCGCAACCTGATCCTCGAGCCGCTCACTGCGATCGCGGGCCTGTTCCTCGCCTTCTTCACGGCTCCCCTGGCCACCCTCGGGATGCTGATCGGGTTGCCGCTCGTGATCCTGCCCGTGGCGCTGCTCGGCGGGAAGGTCCGGCGCCGCTCGCGCAAGAGCCTGGGCGAGCTGGGCTCTTCGGTGCAGAACCTGACGCAGATGTTCCAGGGCATCCGGACCGTCAAGGCGTTCCGCGCGGAGGATCGCGAGCTGGCGGAGTTCCAGCGCAGCAACGACCGCTACGTGACGGAGACCATGCGCATGGTGCGCGCCGTCGCCCTGACGAACTCATCGACGATCGTCCTCACGCACGTCGGCCTCGGCGCGATCATCCTGCTCGTCGGTTACCTCAGCATCAACGGCATCGGCGCGTTCGGCAGCGGCGGGGGCGGCATGATCGCGTTCTTCGTGCTGATCGCGCAGGTCTACACGAGCGTGAAGAAGACGACGCGCCAGTGGACGAAGGTCCAGGAG
>CAYGST010000148.1:0-9787 GCA_964352415.1 uncultured Planctomycetaceae bacterium
CGACCACGGGCGCATCTACCGCATCACCTACCCGAGCCGCCCGCTGGTCGAGCCGGCGGCGGTGCACGGCGCGCCGATCGAGACCTTGCTCGACAACCTGACGCTGCCGGAGTACCGCACCCGCTACCGCACGCGGCGCGAGCTGCGCGGGCGCGACGCGGACGCGGTGCTCGCCGCGCTCGAGCCGTGGATGAACGGGCTCGACAGCGCGGACGTGCGCCACGAGCACCACCTGCTCGAGGCGCTGTGGGTCAGCTGGGGCCTCGACCGCGTGCACGAGCCGCTCCTGCGGCGCCTCCTGCGCTCCCAGGACCACCGCGTGCGCGCCGCCGCCGTGCGCGCGCTGCGCTACAACGGCCACCGCATCGCGGATCAGGCCGCGGCGACGTCCACGGCCGCGTGCAGCTCGAGGCGATCACCGCGGGGTCGTGGCTGGACCGCGACGAGGGCCTGGCCGTCGTCGACGCCGCCGAGGCCGTGTACGCGAGGGAGGTGGAGGCCGGAGGGCCGCAGTACGTGGAGGCGGACGGCGCGGGCCGCGAAATCACGATCCGCCACCCGAACCTGGCGAACGGCCAGGTGAGCGCGTTCCGCATCACCCTGCCGGGCGACGAGCGCACGATCAACCTCTCCGAGCTGGCCGTGATCTCCGGCGCTGAGGACGTCGCGCAGCGCGCGGAGCTGTCGCAGTCGTCGGAGTACAACGGCGGCGAGTTCCCGATCGAGAACCTCGTCGACGGCGACCGCATCAACTTCTCGCATACGAGCTTCGAGGCGAACCCGTGGATCGAGGCGCGCTTCGATCCGCCCGTCGCCATCGATGAGGTCAAGCTCTGGAACCGCGCCGGCTTCGAGTCGCGCTTCGACCGCGCGCAGATCGAGTTCTTCGGCGGGTCGACGACCCTCGTCCTGCTGGAGGTCAAGCTCGACACGGGCGCCGGCATCTTCGCCGACCCGTGGCTGCGCGCGCCGGTGCGCACCGCGCGCGCGCACCTCGAGGGCCAGACGATCGTCGAAGCGGTCGTCGTCGAGGTCCCGGAGCACCTCGAGGGCAGCGCGCGCGACATGTACCTACGCGGCGCGGAGATCTACGGCCGCGACGGGCACTGCTCCACCTGCCACCAGCCGGACGGGCTCGGGCTCACGGCCGGCGGCTTCCCGCCGCTCTCCGAGTCACCGTGGGTCACGGACGACGAGGAGCGCCTGATCAAGCTGACGCTGAACGGTCTGCTCGGGCCGATGGAGGTCAAGGGCAAGCGCTATCCGGGCCTCGTGCCGATGACGGCCTTCGGCGAGATCCTCGACGACGAGGAGCTGGCCGACGTCTTGACCTACGTGCGCAACTCGTTCGGCAACCGCGCGGCGCCGGTCGCGCCGGAGCGCATCGCCGAGGTGCGCGTGGCGACGCAGCTCAAGGAGGGCTTCTGGTCGCCGGAGGAGCTGCTCGGCGAGGCCGTGCCCGCGGGCGCCGTCGCCGCGAGCCGTCGCTTCGTGAAGAACTGGAGCGTGGCCGATCTGGCGGGCGAACTCGCCACGCCCCTCACGGGCCGCGACTTCGCGAACGGCCGCGCGATGTTCGCGGCGGCCAGCTGCAACACCTGCCACAACCTCGAGGGTCGCGGCGGGAACGTCGGCGCGGACCTCTCCCGCGCGGGCCAGGACTACCCGGGCGCAGAGCTCCTGCGCCAGATCCTCGAGCCCTCGGCGACGATCCGCGAGTCGCACCGCCTGTGGTTCGTCGAGCTGCGCGACGAGAGCGTCTACAACGGGCTCGTCGTCGGCGAGACGGCGGACACGCTGATGCTCGCCGAGTCGCTGCAGGAGCCCGACCTCACCGTCACGGTCGCGAAGGCGGACATCATCGAACGGCGCGCGCTCGACGTCTCCCCGATGCCCACGGGCCTGCTCGCCACGCTGACGCGGGACGAGGTGCTCGACCTGCTCGCCTACGTCGCCACGAACGGCGACGCCGAGAGCGAGGCCTTCGGCGACTGAATCCGCCCCCCCGCAGAACTCTCTCCCGCCACGCGGCCCGTACCCGTTGCGCTGCGACCCCGCACGATCATGATTCGAGTCCGCCTCCTCTCCCTCGCCTTCGCCGGTCTCTTCGGCTGCGCCGCGACACCCACCAGCTCTCCCTCGTGGGACGTCGGAGACGCGGCTCCGTCACCGGCCTCGCGGCAGTCGACTCCCCGGGAACCGGCGCCGACGGACACTCCTCCCCTGGCGCCTGCGCTGGCGCCGACGCCGACGACCGTCGCGCCCCAGGCCGCGCCCGAGCTCGAGCGCTACGACAACATCTATCGGCGCGCGACGCTGCGGGTCGGCGGGGTGCTGTTCGGCTCCTTCGGGACGACCGCCCGCGTCAGCTCCGACATCGGCGTCGGCGCCATCCTCGACTTCGAGGACCTCCTCGGCATCGACCGCTCGGACCAGGTCTTCCGGCTGGACGGCTCCTACGCCTTCAACGATCGACACAGCGTGGTGGTCGGGTACTACGACATCGACCGCAGCGGCAGCGAGACGCTGACCGAGGGCATCGAGGTCGGCGACGTCGTCATCCCCGCGGGTGACGTCCGGTCGAGCTTCGGTACGAAGATCTTCAAGCTGAGCTACCGCTACAACTTCGTCACCGACGCGCGCACGGTGATCGGTGCCTCGTTCGGCGCGCACACGATGCGACTGAACCTGGGGCTCGAGTCGGGCGCCTTCGACATCGAGGAGTCCTTCGGCGCCACGGTGCCCGTGCCCCTGGTCGGGCTGCACGCGGCCTACGCGCTCTCGCCCACCTGGTCGCTGTACTCCACCGGCGAGGCCCTGCAGGTCTCGATCGACGACTACGGCGGCACCATCATCGACTTCCGGCTGGGCCTGAACTGGGACGCCTTCGAGCACGTGGGTCTGGGCGTCGAGTTCAACAGCTTCCGCATGGACATCGACGCCGAGGACGGGAACCTCGACGCCGAGGTGCGCTACGCCTACCAGGGAATCGGCGCGTTCCTGCGGGTCTACCTTTGAGAGGCTGAGCGGCGCGTGGAGGAGGCGCACTGCGAGCAACTCCCCTCCGGCGCTCGAGCCGTCCGGATCAGCGCCGCTACGCGCATGGCGAGCCCCTGCCTCTGCGACGTCGATTGGCAGTGGACAGCCCAGTTCCGTAGCTTGCAGTCATGAGCCTTCGCGTTCACCAGTACGACGACGCTCGCGCGTTCCTCGCTGAGGCCGAGACCTGGCTGCTCCGCGACGAAGCGCACAACAGCATGTTGCTCGGCCTCGCCAGCAAGTGTGCCGGAGGGTTCACCTACGGGGACGAGCCCGCGTGGTTCGCGACCGTCCACGACGGCGAGCGAATCGTAGCGGCGGCATGGCGCACGCCGCCGTTCCCGCTCGGCGTCACGCAGGGCACCCAGGACTCGATGATGGCGGTCTTCGAGCACGTCCAGGCGCGTGGCCTCGATGTGCCGAAGATCCACGGTCCACTCGAATCGTGCGAGAGGCTCGCGTCCCTCTACGCGCAGCACACGGACGCGAAGCCCGAAGTCCTGACGGAGCTCTTGCTCTTCCGCCTCGACGAACTCGCCATCGATCCGCCGGCGGTGGGCACGATGCGCAAGGCCGAGGCGTCCGACACCGAGCTCATCCTCGACTGGTCCCATCGCTTCGAAGTCGATGCCGGGCTGGCGCCAGCCTCAGCCAAGCCTGCCGTGCGCTCCGTCTCGCTCGAGGAGGGTCGGATCTTCCTGTGGATGGTCGATGGCGCGCCCGTCGCGATGGCGGCCTCGGCGCGCGAGACCCGGCACGGCGTCTCGGTCAACGGCGTCTTCACGCCACGCGATCTGCGCGGGCGCGGGCATGCAACGGCGCTCGTCTCGTCGCTCTCCCAGTCGCTGCTCGACGGCGGCAAGGACTTCTGCTGTCTGTACACCGACCTCGCGAACCCCACGTCGAACAGCATCTATCGCAAGATCGGATACAGGGAGATCGGGCGGTACCGGACGACCACGTTGGTCCGCTGAGCGGTACGCCACGGCGCAGGCGTCTCGCGCTGCTCCAGATGGCGTCGAGCGGGGCGAAGCTCGAGAGTGGGATGGATTTCCAGCTCCGGGGACGACAAGAGCTACTCGTCGAGGATCGAGCGCGCTCGATACCGATACGCGTCGAGTCGGCGCGCAGGTCGCACCAGGTCGGAGTCGTCCCGGATGGCCCAGACGTGGAGATCGCTGATCGTGGCTGCCTTCCGGTGCTGCCAGCGGACCGGGGTCAGGCCGGCGGCGAGGAGATCGCCCAGGATCCGCTCCTTGGAGTAGATCGCGCGCTTCACCAGCGGCATCGCGTAGGTCACCGACTTGCCTCGCACCTGCTTCGTGACCTCGAAGCGCTGGCCCGAGCGGAGAGTCTCGTCTTCCTCCATCATCCGCTGATAGAAGGGGCTCATCGGCGTGGCCATGGTCGTGATGTACAGGACGCCGTCGGGCTTCAGCACCCGGCGCGCTTCGCGGAGCATCGCCAGCCGGTGGCTGCTCTCCGTCAGGATGTGGAGGCAGTTCATGTCGAGCGCGAGGTCCACCGAGCCCGAACGAACCGCAGGCATGTCGGTCACGTCGCCGACCTGGAAGCGCACCTCCGCCGCCAGGCGTCGCGCCTGCTCCCGCGCCTTGCGGATCACCGTCGGCGACACGTCGATCCCCCGGGCAGTGAAGCCGTGCCGGCCCAGCGCGACGCTCATGATCCCGTCGCCGCAGCCGAGCTCGAGCGCCGTCCCCCGCCGCGGAACGAAGTCGTAGCGCAGGATCCGCTTGCGCAGGTGCTTCCTGGCCTTGGCGAGCGAGTTCGGTCCGTAGCCCTGCACCTCCAGCCAGCCCCGATACCCGGCCGCGAAGATCACCTGGTAGGCCAGGTCGTAGTGCTCGTAGTTGCGCTTGGCTCGAGGACTCATGGTTGCGTTGTGACGACTTCAATCCGGTCCAGCGTCTCACCGTCTTCGATACTCTCTCGAGTTTCGTTGCGGGTCCAGCAAGACCTCCACTGCCGCCGGCGTCGGAAGACAGCCACAGTGCGGACACGAGACCCCGAGGCCGGACGCGAGGCCCGTGCCGGTCTGTATCCCCTTGATGGACTCGAGGAGCGAGTTGAGACGGCTTGCGGCCGGCCGGCGCTCGGTCAACCCCCGTACCATGCCGCCGACGGAAGCCTCGAGGCCACGCTCGATGTCACGCCTGCGAGCCGTCGATCGCGGACTCACGAGGCCCCCGCTCGAGGCGCCGGAAGCGGGCAACCGGAGCGTTCGAGCCGGCGACTACAGAGCGGTGCGCGGGGAGCGCGTACACTCGCGAGCCCGCCGCGACCCCAGCGCTCTCCTCCGCCATGCTCCTGATTCGACTCGCCTGCGCCCTCCTCTTCGCCGCCCCGTCCGCCAGCGCCGAGCGCGTCCTCATCCAGACCGGCGAGCGGCTCGTCGTGGTCGCGGACCACGGCACGGTCGAGTGGGAGATGCCGTGGGGACCGACCTGCGACCTGCACGAGCTCCTGAACGGCAACCTGATGGTGCAGCGCGGCGCGAACGAGATCGTCGTGATCGAGCCGACGTCGAAGCGCGTCGTGTGGAGCTATGTGGCCGAGGCGCCGCTGCTCTCGTTCCAGCCGCTCGCGGGCGGCGACGTGCTGATCGTCACCGGCGAGCCCCAGCGCGCCTTCGAAGCGGCGGACGGCTCGAAGATCCGGATCCGCTCCGCCACGCCCACGACGAGCTCTCGCATCGACCACCTCGGTCGCCGCAAGCCGGCCGGCGCCCTCGACGGCCTGGAGGACGTGAGCGCCGCGCGCGTGCTCTCCGCCGGTCTCGACCCGGCGCTGCTCGCGCGCGCCAGACGGCTGCACCGCGAGGTCCTGACCCTGGACACGCACAAGGACATCTCGCTGACGCTCGCGTCCCCCGAGCTGCCCGAAGACCCCGAGGCGGCGGCCAAGACGCGCCTCGCGAACGACCCGACCGTCTGGGGCACGAACCAGGTGGACTTCCCGAAGATGATCGCGGGCGGGCTCGACTGCGCCTTCTACATCGTCTACGTCGGCCAGGGGCCGCTCGACGCGGAGGGCCTGCAGCGCGCCCGCGAGCAGGCGGACTCCAAGTTCGACACGATCGAGCGCATGCTCGCGCGCTACCCCGAGCACATCGAGCTCGCGCGCACCCCCGCCGACGTCCGCCGCATCGCCGCCGCGGGCAAGCTTGTCTGCTGCATCGGCATCGAGAACGGCTATGCCATGGGCGACGACCTCGGCGCGATCGCGGAGTTCCACCGGCGCGGCGCGCGCTACATGTCGATCACGCACAACCGCCACAGCCAGCTCGGCGACTCGAACACGCCCGAGGGCGAGCCGCTGCACGGCGGGCTCTCCGAGCTCGGCCGCCGGGCGATCGAGGAGATGAACCGCGTCGGCATCCTGGTCGACATCTCCCACGCCGGGCCGATCACGACCCTGCAGGCCATCGAGCACTCCAAGGCGCCGGTCATCGCCTCGCACTCGGGCGTCGACGCCATGCGCCTGCATGGCCGGAACCTCTCCGACGCCGAGCTGCTCGCCCTGAAGGCGAACGGCGGCGTGCTGCAGTGCGTGGCCTTCGCGAGCTACGTCATCGACAGCGCGGAGCGCGATGCCTTCGTCACCAGAGCGCGCAAAGAGCTGGGCGTCGATGGCGCGACGCCGCTCGAGCCCGCGGAGATGCGCGCGCGCCGCGAGACCCTGCGCGAGCGCGTCCGCGCCTACGACGCCACGGCGCCGCGCGCCAACGTGTCCGACTTCGCCGACCACATCGACCACGCCGTGAAGGTCATGGGCATCGACCACGTCGCGATCAGCTCCGACTTCGACGGCGGCGGCGGCATCGAGGGCTGGGACGACGCGAGCGAGACCTTCAACGTGACCCTCGAGCTCGTCCGCCGCGGCTACAGCGACGAGGAGATCGCCAAGCTCTGGTCGGGGAACACCTTGCGCATCTGGGCCGAGGCGGAAGCGGTCGCGAAGACCTATGGGAAGACCGCTGATGGCGAATGAGGCGCGGCCGTCGTCCTTGAACGAATGAGTAGCGCGAGACTGACTCGGGCCAGAGCAGGACGGTGGCTCATCGCCTTGCTTGGCATCACCCTGGTCGTGGCCTCGTGGCGACTCCTTCGGTCCACCCCCTCGCTCGATCCGACCGGGAGCCTCGAGAGCAGGTCTCCGGATCTGCGCGTGGACGGCCAAGGCGCGAACGCTTGGGTCCAGCAGAGTGAGGACGGGCGTTCGTCGCGCGAGGCGCTGAGCGACAGGACGTTGATTCGGGGAAGGGTTGTCTACAGCTCGCCGGACGGCCCCGCCGCGCCGAGCGTCCGAGTGGCGCTGCTTGGCACCCCTCCGCCCCTCGAGCCCGAGGAAGCGTTTGTTCATGCGGAAGCAACGACGGACTCGAATGGTGCCTTCGAGCTTCCCTGTCCCCGGGAAGGCGACTTCTCCGTCTCCTGCGACCTACCCGATTGGAAGGCGAACGAAGGTGTGGTGAGCCGCACCGAGTCCCTCCTCATCGTCCTCCAGCCCAAGTGGATCGAGACCTCCATCCACGGCGAGTTGCTGGGCCCCGAGGACGCGCCGGTCACCGATTTCTGGGTGAGCGTTTCCGGCCGAGGAGTGCGGGGTCGTGCTCCGGAGCGGATCGTGTCGTCGGATGGCAGGTTCCAGGTGCACTTCTCTCAGTCGACGCCGACGACCCAACTCGCCCTGAGCATCGATGCCCCTGGCTTTCGCAGGACCGCAGCCGAGGTCACGACGCTGTCCGGAAGGAGCCACGACGTCGGTACGTTTCGCGTGGAGGCGTTCACGCAGAGAGTCCGTGGCGTGGTCCTCGACCGAGCCTCCGGAGCCCCGGTACCGGATGCGGTCGTCACGCCCGTGGGCTTCGTTCGACTCGCTTCGGGGCACGAGGGCTGGGGGCACGAGTCGGACCTGCGAACCGATGAGCACGGCCGATTCCGGATCGACTCGATTCGCGGGGAGGGGGTCGTGGCCCTGCAGGTGACCGCGAACGGCTTCGCGCCGAAGCTCGTCATCTGGGAGGACGTCGACGAGCCGCAAGGAGAGGCAGTCATCGAGCTGGAGCGAGGCTCGTCGCTTCACGGCCGGATCCTCGGTCCCAACGGAGACCCGCTCGAAGGTCTGACCGTGCGCCTGTCCTCCAAGGCGCTCGAGAACCCCTCGAGGGTCTTCCATCCGTTGTGGCAGGAGTTCAGCGAAACCGATGAGACCGGCAAGTTCGACTTCCCGAAGTTGGCAGGAGGGGAGTACTCGGTCGCCCTGCTCACTCGGTACTGCGATGGGAAGGGAACGGCCACGTCCAGGGCTCGGTCGCTCACACACCCCGCGACCGGAGACTCCTACATCGAGGTGATCTCCGCCGATGGTGGCTCGATCTCCGTCCCGATCGACTGGTCGGAGTCCGGGAGCAAACCGCAATCGATACAGGGGCGCCTGATCGATATCTCGGGCCAAACAGTCGCTTCGACCCTGTGCTGGCGTTCGGAGTGCTCGTTGGAGTTTCCCGATGTCGCGCCCGGCAACTACGACGTCGTCCTCTTCGCAGACGCCTCGTGGGAGCCGGAGTTTCGAACGTCCGTGTACGTCGGTCGGGAACGCATCACCCTCTCACCGGTCAAGGCCAGCAGTCTGTGACCCGGGTACGGGTACGGTGCCAGGCACGAAGCCATCGGTCGGGGGCAGGGACAGGGCGGCCGGAGGCCGAGCTGTCCCTGCCCCCGACCGATGGCTTCGTGCCTGGCACCGTACCCGTACCCGCTCCATCGACGCGCCAAGAGATCCCAGGTCGCCAGTCGCTCCCATCGCGGCGCCGCTACCCTGCTGCGCCCAAAACCGCAGCGATCCCCCCCCGAAGCACCGTGTTCGACCTCCAAAGCAAGCGGCAAGCCCACTTGCGCACCGACATCCTGTCGGGCCTGACCGTCGCCCTGGCCCTCGTTCCGGAGGCCGTGGCCTTCGCGTTCGTCGCCGGCGTCGATCCCCTCGTCGGACTCTACGGCGCGTTCATCATCGGCCTGATCACGGCCGTCTTCGGCGGGCGGCCCGGGATGATCTCGGGCGCGACCGGCGCGATCGCCGTCGTGCTCGTGGCCCTCGTCCAGCAGCACGGCATCGAGTACATGTTCGCCGCCGTCGTGCTGATGGGGCTCCTGCAGATCCTGTTCGGCGTCCTGCGGCTCGGCAAGTTCATCCGCATGGTGCCGCACCCGGTCATGCTCGGGTTCGTCAACGGGCTCGCGATCGTGATCTTCCTGGCGCAGCTCGGGCAGTTCAAGGTCGCCGGGCCGGAGGGTGAGCTGGTGTGGATGAGCGGCGCGCCGCTGTACACGATGCTCGCGCTCGTCGTCGCGACGATGGCGATCCTGTACTTCCTGCCGAAGGTGACGAAGGCCGTCCCGGCGGCCCTGGCGGCGATCGTGACGATCACGCTGGTCAGCGCGGGCCTCGGGCTCGAGACGGTCAGCATCGTCGATTACCTGCGCACCATGAGCGGCAACCCCGAGGCGTCGCTCGCCGGCGGGCTGCCGACGTTCTCGCTGCCGGAGGTCCCGGTCACGCTCGCGACGCTGCGCATCATCTTCCCTTTCGCCGTCGTGCTGGCGGCGGTCGGCCTGATCGAGTCGCTGCTGACCCTGACGCTCGTGGACGAGCTGACCGAGACGCGCGGCCGCGGCAACAAGGAGTGCGTCGCCCAGCGCGCCCGCAACATCCTCTGCGGCATCTT
>CAYGST010000149.1:0-9756 GCA_964352415.1 uncultured Planctomycetaceae bacterium
CCCTCTCGCTGCTGCTCCTGCTCGGCGCCTGCAGCTCCCACCGCAGCTACACCCTGCACCCGCAGCAGGTCCTGCTCGCCGAGAGCACGACCGACGCGGGCGAGGAGCTGACCTACCGCCTGATGAGCAGCAGCGGCGGCGCTCCGCAGGTGACGCGCACGAACACGAGCCGGCACGAGGTCGCGCAGCTCGGCGTGTGGGCACGCGCCGTCGATCGCGATACGGGCGAGCAGAGCGCGCTGACGCCTTGGCGCGGCCTGCTCGTCCAGCGGGTCGCTGCCCGCTCGGCCGCGGCGCGGGCGGGCATCCTGCCCGGCGACGTCCTCCTGCGCCTCGAGGACTACGAGCTGAGCAGCTCCGACCAGCTCACCGACCTGATGGAGAACGAGTTCGCGCCGAACGGCGAGGCGCGCCTCGAGCTCCTCAAGGTCGGCGCGGACGGGAGCTACCCCACCGAGCCCGACAAGCTGCTCGTCACCCTCGGCTCGCGCGAAGTCGAGGTCACGCGCTCCGACACCTTCCCGCTCGGCTCGGACCTCGGCGTCCTGCGCCTCACCGGCCTGCAGGTCGGGACGATCGACGGCGAGCTCGCCGAGGAGATCTACGGCACCGCGGAGCCGGTGACGCTCGTCTCCGCCGCCCTCGTCGGATCGCCCGCGTACCTCGCGGGACTGCGCGGCGGAGATCGCGTGGTCTCCTGCGACGGTAAGCCCGTGACGAGCTATCGCGACGTGAGCCGCGCCCTCCTGTCCCGGGTCGAAGGCGGCGAGCTCCCGGCCGAGTGGTTCGACCCCGAATCGCGCCGCGAGCTCCCGAACGGCAAGGGCGAGATCCAGATCGAGGTCGACGGGCCGCTCGGTCCGCACAGCGCCGTGCTCGTGCCGAAGCGCAGCCTGCAGAGCAGCTCCTCGTTCCGCGTACCGATCGTCTTCAGCTGGAAGTCCGACGTCGCCAGCACGCGCTGGTCGTTCCTCGACTTCATCTTCCAGTTCGGCGCCAACTACAGCTCGAACTACCGCAGCTCGGCGTCGCGCGCGCCCAAGAAGACGTGGCTGTTCTCGCTCTTCCCCTTCGGCATGTTCGAGTTCGAGCGCGCCTCCAGCTACAACCGCTACTGCTTCTTCTGGTTCATCGAGATGAAGGATCGACACTAGTCGAGCGGCCCGAGACCAACCGCAGGTCGACGAGACGGGGCCCCGCGCACGCTGCGCGGGGCCCCGTCGTCGTTCGATCGTCACTGACTGCCGAGGCGCATCGGTGGCGTGACGTCAGTTCTTCCTCGGCACCGGATCCGGCGGGCGGGGCAATGGCGACTCGCTCGAACGAGGCCCCGGCGAGCCGAGTATCGCCCGTCCCTTCAGGGGCGCCAGTTGTCTGGACTTCAGCTGCAGAGCGGACTCACTCGCAGGCGCCTCGGACGCCGCGGGCGGTGCATCGTCTTCGTCCGTTCTCGGTGTCGTCGGGCCGCTCGGCCCGGGGGTGCCCAGGATCGCCGGCGGGACGGGAACGGATTCACCCTCGCTCCCCGCGGAGCCAACCCCTTGCGAGTCCTCCACGCTTTCCGAGGAGGCGCCCGGCTGCGCTTCGTCCTCGTCCACCACCGGCGCGACCTCGCCCATCGTGGGCTGCAGAGGTTCGGCGTCGGGCGTCGCCGCACCCTCTTCGACGTGGGAGTCCGTGAGCTGGCCGTCGGAGTTCACGGTCACCTGGCCGTCGAGCGAGATGCGTCCCATGCGAGCGCCACCGATCGCGTCCGCCTCCTTGAACATCTCGAACGACATGCAGCCTTCGTACTCCGCGGGAGGGCCCGCGCCACCCTGGAGCACGTAGACCTCGGCCGTGGGCGCGGGCTCGGCGGACTCGACGGCGGCGTTCTCGAGGGCCTGCGGCGCCTCGGCCGGAGACGGCTCGTCGGAGCGGCAGGCGGCGAGGAGACTCGTTCCGAGGGCCAGCGCGAGCGCGGTCCTTCGCTGCGGCGCGGCCCACACGGGCTCGTCAGCCGTGACGCAGGTCCCGTCCGCTTCGTACTCGATCCGCACGCAGACCTTCTCGCCTTCGTCGCGGCTGGCGAGGAGCGCCTCGGCCTCGTCCCGCGGCATCGCGGCCACGTTGTGCACGTGGAGCTCGCACTGATCGCAGTAGCGGCGCTGCTCGTCACCGCGCATCGCCGCCCAGTCGGCGTTGCAGGGCTCGGGGATCTGGACGCTCTCCAGGTCTCGTTTCGGTTCGGTCATGGTCTCGGTCTCCTGTGACGGCTCGAGGGCGTGAGCGGGGCTCGCTCGCGAACTCCGGCGGACTAGACTCCTCGACGTCGAGCGCCACGCCTCTCTTGGCGATCGCTCGAATTTCTCGCGCCGCCGCGCTCAGGCGATCCCCAGCCGCGCCCCCTCGCCCTCCTCGAGCTTGCCGGCCGCGACGAGGAAGCGCAGGGCCTCGTGGACCGTCATCGAGACCCGCTCGGTGCGCGCCTCGGGGAGCAACACGACCCGCCCCGTGGTCGGCGTCGGCGCCGCGGGCACGAACACGACGACGCGCACTTCACCGTCGGCGTCGGCGGGCAGCGTGCGCGTCACGAGGCCGACCTCGACGCCCTCGCTGTCGCGCGAAGGAATCAGCACCACCCGCTCGAACAGGCCGTCGGCGCCTTCGCCGTAGCCGAGGATCTGCTTGAGCGTCCGGTACAGGATCCCGAGCGCCGGCAATCGATCGAGCAGGCGATCGAAGAACTGCCAGACCCACTTGCCGACCAGGGTCGTGATGCTGAGACCGACGAGGTACGTGATCGCGAGGACCGAGACGATCCCGAGACCCGGGAAGTAGAACGGTTGATCGGCGAGCCAGGAGTCGGCCACCGAGCTCTCGGCCCACAGCGCGCCGAGCACCAAGCCGCCGATGGGAAGGAGCGCGACGATGCCCGCGAAGAAGGTGCGGGTCAGGTGACGGGAGAGCGATTGCATGCCCTCTTGGTACGCACCGCTCCCTGGATGCGCCAGCGAATTGCGAGGCGTCGCCCGCGTGACGCCGAGACGCTGCGCGGCGCGCCAACGTGAGCGCGCACCGGCGCGCGTCGATGCCGGCGTCGAGGCGCCGGCGGGACGATCAGACCAGCTGCTCCTCGAGCACGTCGGCCATCGTGTCCATGTAGAGCACCACGTCGTCGCGGCTGTTGCGCCGCAGGTGGCGTTGCCCCTCGGGCAGTCGCGCGAGGACGCTCTCGTCCTCGAGGCGCTCGAGCTTGCGCACGTCGTCGCGTCCGAAGCCGACGTCGTGCAGCGATGCGAAGATCGTGTCGAGCGGCAAGCCCGTCACCTCGCAGTAGTCGACCGAGTGCTCCGACCACTCGTCGAGCTCGGGCCCGAAGCTCTTGAAGATCTGGCGGTCGTCGAGGTCGCACACCGACTGCACGAGGTGACCGCAATTGCAGCGGCCGGCGTGGCCCCACTCGTAGGGCGCGCCCGAGCGCAGACGCATGGCGGACTGGCGGAGAGCGGTGACGAGTTCGGGGGTCGGTCGCGGCATGGGTCTCGTTCGGGTCTCGGATCGGTGAAGCCGTGGGGGGCCGTGCAAGCTAGCAGGCCGGGGGGAAGGTCTGTCGTTCAGGAGTGGTGAGTCGCGGCCCGTCGCGGTTCCGCCGGCTCACGCTCCCCTGTCGGCGCCTGGCCACCCGCTGCTCGACGCCCGGATTCGCTCGCAGAGGGCCCTCCGGGCAGGATCTGGCCCCCGCGCTACACTCGTGGCTTCGACCCTCGCGCCGCACCGGATTCGCCCCCATCGCATGCTCCAACTCATCCTCACTCTCGGCCTGGCCCTGACCTCGACCCCACAGGACGGCCAGGACCCCGTCATCGACCTCGAAGCGGCCGTCGAGGGCGGCGCATCGGTGCGGATCGTTCGCGCCCTCGCCCTGGCCGGCGAGATCGAGGATCCGCGGGTCGTGAAGGCCTGCTTCCAGGCTCTGGTGCTCGAGGACGCCGCGGTCCGGCTGGCCGCGATCGAAGCCTTGCGCTTCAACCCGCACGCGGGCGCGCTGCAGGTCCTGCACAGTCAGCTGCGCAAGGGATCCGCCGTGACCGCGGACCCCGCCCTCGAGGCCGCCGTGGTCCGCGCGATCGCACAGCACGGTTCGGAGGAGTCCATCACGCTCCTCGCCAAGGGCCCGCTCGACGCCACTCAACCGGTCCTCGGCCGCGCGCGGATCCTCGGGCTCGGAAACCTCGGATCCCGACGGAGCGTGGCGGCGCTGCTCGACCTCGGCACCCAGCTCCCCGACGATCAGCGCCTGCTGTTCGCCGACGAGCTACGCCTCGCGCTGGGCCGCGCGACGGGCGCGGACCTCGGGCACGACGTCGACGCCTGGGCCGGCTGGTGGGAGGCCTCGAAGGGCGGCCATGCGCTCGCCACCGACGATTCGGAGCTGCCGACGCTCTGCGCTCTCGAGTGGCGGGCGTACTGGACATCCCGGGCAGCGCTGGCGACTCCAGCGCCGGTGCGTCCGACGCCGAAGGCCGCTGCGCGAGCCGCGGGCCGTCCGCAAGCCGTCGAAGCGAGCGCCGCCCGGCCCGCCGCGAAGGGCGAGGCCGCCGAGGGCGAGCCGAACGGTGACGCGCGCTCCAAGGACGGTGATGCGAGCCGCAAGGGCAGCGACTCGAGCCCCAAGGGCAAAGGCGCCGCGAGCGGCAACGCCAAGGCGGGCAAACAGGCCGGCGGCGGAAAAAACGGGAAGCGCAACCCGAACGGCGCCAAGCGGGGCAAGCCGGGCGTTGGCGGCAACGGAGCCGGCAAGAACGCGCCAGCGAAAGCGGGCAGCGAAGAGAGCCCGGCCGCGCAGGAGGGCGAGCCCGCGAACGGGGCGGCGAACGAAGAGCCGCAGGGCGGCGGGCCGAACTGAGAGCCTCTGAAGAAATCCATCACACTCCTCGCCACGCCTCGCTCGCGCCCCGAGCTGCATTGCCCCTCCTCCGAAACGGCGCGCGCTGCGCACGCAGGGCGCCTTGTCCGGACACGATCGCGACGCGCCGAGAAGCGCGAGCGATTCCTTCACAGGCTCTGAGCCCTGCGCCCGACCGGCCGCGGGAGCCGAGCCGCCGCCGCGGTCGCGCCCGCGGGACGAGCCCAGCGAGAAGCCGAACAGCGCGCGGGACCGGCCGCGGGCCGGAGCGTCTGTTCGGTGTGATGCACCCCGAACCGCCCCTGCGCCTGGAGTCCCAGAGCCCGTCGTATCCGGCCACGCTCCTCAACCTCGACGCACCGCCCGAACAGCTCTGGGCGCGGGGTCGACTGGAGCTCGCCTGCGAGGATCGACCGCGCGTGGCGATCGTCGGGACGCGCGCGCCGACGCCCTACGGCGTGGCTCAGGCAGAGCGCTTCGGGCGCGCGCTGGGCGGCGCCGGAGTCGTGGTGGTCAGCGGCCTCGCGCGCGGCGTCGACCAGGCGGCGCACCGCGGGGCCCTCGACGCCGGCGGCGACACGATCGCCGTGCTGGGCAGCGGACTCGAGCGGCCGTGGCCGGACGTGCCCCTCGTGGAGGAGATCGCCTCCCGCGGGCTCCTGCTGACCGAGTACGAACCCCAGCAATCGCCGCGCCCCCACCACTTCCCGCAGCGCAATCGGATCATCGCCGCCCTCTGCGAAGGGCTCCTGGTCGTCGAGGCCGCGGAGGCATCGGGTTCCTTGATCACGGCCCAATGGGCCCTCGATCTCGGTCGAGAGGTCGCAGCCCTGCCCGGTCGTGTGGACCAGCCCATGAGTCGAGGGGGGCACCGATTGCTGCGGGAGGGCGCGCTCCTGGTGGAGAGCCCGGGGGACCTGCTTCGCGGCCTCTTCGGCGACGGAGCGCCCGCCGCACCGAGTGAGTCCCGAGCCGAGCCCAGGGGGGAGCTCGCCCGCGCGCTGCTGGGTGAGACGCTGAGCGCCGACGAATTGGCCGAACGCCTGCAACGGCCGGTGGGCGAGATCCTCGCCGAGCTGGTCCAAGGCGAGGTCGACGGAGTCCTCGCGCGCGGACCGGGAGGGCTCTATCGACTGCGCTGATCCGAGCGGTCGGCCGCACCTGCGCGCGAGCTGGGCGCTGCCCCCACTCGCGACCGAGCGCGGGACGCCCCCACGCCGCGCTCCTGGGCCGCTCCGGCTCAGGCGACGGAGGCGACCGTGTGCTCGGCGAGCAGCATCAGCCCCGTCAACGCGGCGCAGCCGATGAAGAAGAACAGCAACCGCCTGGGATAGGCGCGCAGGGCCTTCGAGTCGTCCGGCTCCGAATAGAACGCGCTCATCAGAACGATGACCGCGGAGAGCAAGGCGAACAGCAGCGTGTGCACCAGGAGGTCGGTCACGGGGTCACCTCCGCCGTATTGGAGAGGTCCGAACCGGAGGACACCGGCTCGGCGGAGCTCCCATCGCTTGCGTGCGTCACCTCGTCGCCGCCACTCGCCGCTTCCGACTCGGAGCCCGCGCCCGCCCAGCGACGGGCGGAGAAGCCGTACACGTCGAGCATCGCCAGGATGTTGAGCATGCCCGCGACGGCGGCGAAGACGAGTCCGGCTTCGCCATAGGGCACGTACGAGGTGAGGGACTTCGCTCCCCAGACGGCCTGCAGCAGGAGCGCCGGCGCTCCTGCCAGGACCTGTCCACCCCAGTAGTAGTAGTGACGCTCGCGGCTCAGGTTCGACGCGTCCGCGAGGGCGGTGCCCAGGACCACGCAGCCGACGAGGCCGACGAAGACCAGCGTGCCTCGCAGCCTGCGCCCCTGGAACCAGTGCCCGAGCCCCGGACAGATCCAGGTGAGCAGCACGGGCAGCGCCGGTGAGCTGCGCCCGGTGTGCACGTCCCTCGGGAGCCGAGCCTCGAAGTTCGCGTGGCACATCAAGCACAGGTTGAGCACGCCCGAGATGGCCGTCAGCGTCGTTCCAAGCACGACCGTGTCGGGGAAGGGGCGCGGCACCGGCAAGCCGTAGCCGTACGACTGCATGTGGTAGATCAGCGCTCCCAGGTTGCCCAGCTCCGGCGAGAGGGCCGGGGCGAACGGCCCACGCAGCTCGGGCTGCAGGAACTCGAAGCCCATGCCGCCGGAGAGCTTCAAGCCCAGGAGGTAGAGGCCTTCCACCAGGACGAAGGCGACGAGCCCGAAGGTCGCGCGGCCGATGTACAGGTGCCCGGCCCCGGGGAGGAACCAGGTGAGGAGGGTCGCGACGTTCGGCTCCCCGCTGGGCGTGACGGGGGTGCGGCGGCTAGGGAAGCTGCTGCTCATGGGGGCAAGAGTGTACGGCCCGTACGGGCGTGGCGCGCGGGCGCGGGTGGAAGGTTGCTACACTTCCTTCAATGGCCTCCAGCCCCCACGAACTGCGGCTCCGCGTGCGCTACGGCGAGACGGACCAGATGGGCGTCGTCCACCACGCCAACTACCTCGCCTACTTCGAGGAGGGCCGGACCCGGATGATGGCCGACCTCGGTTGCCCCTACGGCGAGCTCGAACGCGCCGGAATCGGGCTGCCCGTGCGCAAGGTCGAGCTGCGCTACCGCGCGCCGGCGCTGTACGAGGACGAGCTCAGCGTGCGGACGCGAGTCACCCGGCTGCGCGCCGCATCGGTCAGCTTCGGGTACGAGATCCGCAGGGTCGCGGACGACGAGCTGATCGTGACCGGAGACAGCGAGCTCGCGTGCGTGACGCTCGGACCGGAACGCAAGGTGCTGGCCCTTCCCGACTCGCTGCGGGAGCTGCTCGAGCCGCACCTGGAAGGCGCGCTCTGAGCACGTTCGGGCGGTCCGAGGATCGCCCACCGAGCCTCAGGCGGGCTCGTTCGGCGTGTCTCCGCGGAGGAGCCGGCTCGGCCCCTTGGCGCCCGTCTGCGCCGGGACGGGCGGCTCGACCTCTTGCTCGAACTCGTCGAGCTCCATCGAGGCCGACGAGGGCTCGGGAACGACCGTCTCGCCAGGAAGGAGCGAGGGCAGGCTCTCGAGGAGACGGTCCCGGCACGTCGGGCAGGCTCGGCCGCTCGCGAGCGTGTTGAGACGAGGGGCACCGCCAGTCGGCTGGCCGCAGGTGATGCAGAGCGATCCTTTGGAGTCGGACATGCCCTGGATTTCGACCAGGGGGCGCCGACGCTTGAGCCACGGGCGCCGCCCGCGTCCCGGTCGAGCCGCGGGAGGGAGCCTCGGGCTCCAGCGGAACGCTGTAAACACCTGTGCAGAAAAGCCTTGCGGGCCAAGCTGGACGGCCGCGCGAGTCGCCCCCAGCCCCGGGACGCCACGGCGATCCTGCCCGAGGGCCGAGGCGCCCAGCGTCCGGTGCGAAAGCCCTCCAGGCACGGGAGCGCGGGCGCCGATGGAGAGCCGGGCCAGAACCTTACGTGGACGAGAGTTTTCGGACGCACGGACTGGCCGGAACGGCCCCAGCGGCCTATTCTGGGGCGTCGAATCGGTCGGAGATCCTTGTCTCCGCCCGAGCCGATCGGTCGCGTCTGCGGCCTTTTTCTTCGATTTCAATTAGCACCAAATTGGTGCCCATTGCCCTCCCGCCACGATGCTGCAGCTCACGAAGCGCACCGAGTACGGCTTGATCGCCTTGGTCCACATGGTGGACCGAGGGGGCGAGTTCGTCAGCGCCCGTGAGATCTCCGACAACTACCCGATCCCGAGCCGAATGCTCGCCGAGGTCCTCAAGGACCTCTCGCGCCGCGGCCTGGTCGAGTCGCAACGGGGCGCCAACGGCGGCTACGCCCTGGCGCGCGCGGCGGAGTCGATCACGGTCGGTTCGGTCGTCAGCGCGCTCGAGGGCGCACCGACCCTGGCGAGCTGCGATACGGAGCTGAGCTCCGGCGGCTCGTGCAGCGTCGAGCCCGTGTGCCCGATCCGCTCCCCGCTGCAACGCATCCGCGAAGGCATCTGGCGCCAGATGGAACGCACCTCCCTGCGCTCGCTCGTGAACCCTGCCCCCATGGGGATCGAGTTGCCCGCAACGCACGAACACGACGATCACCGCCTCGGTCTCGCCGAGACGCAACCGACTTCCACCGGACTCCGATGACTCTCCCGATCTACCTCGACTTCCAAGCCACGACCCCCGTCGACGAGCGCGTCCTGGAGGAGATGATCCCGTACTTCTCCCAGGTCTACGGCAACGCCGCGAGCCGCAGCCACGCCTTCGGCTGGCAGGCCGAGGCCGCCGTGGACAAGGCCCGCAAGCAGATCGCCAAGTCGATTGGCGCGACGGCCAAGGAGATCATCTTCACCTCCGGCTCGACCGAGGCCATCAACCTCGTGCTGAAGGGCGCGGTGGAGATGTACCCGACGCGCGGCAAGCACATCATCACGTCCGAGGTCGAGCACAAGGCCGTCCTCGACGTGTGCAAGCACCTCGAACAGGAGGGCTGCGAGGTCACCTACCTCAAGCCGAACAAGCAGGGCCGCGTCTCCGTCGAGCAGGTCGCCGAGGCGATGCGCGACGACACGCTGATCGTCGCGCTCCTGTGGGGCAGCAACGAGATCGGCACGCTGAACCCGGTGCGTGAAATCGGCGCGCTGTGCCACGAGCGCAAGGTGCTGTTCTTCACGGACGCCACGCAGGTCGTCGGGAAGATCCCGGTCGACGTCGAGGCCGACAACATCGACCTGCTCTGTCTGTCCGGTCACAAGGTCTACGGCCCGAAGGGCATCGGCGCCCTGTACGTGCGCCGCAAGAACCCGCGGGTCCGCCTCAGCGCCCAGATGGACGGCGGCGGTCACGAGCGCGGCATGCGCTCGGGCACGCTGAACGTCCCCGGC
>CAYGST010000150.1:0-9742 GCA_964352415.1 uncultured Planctomycetaceae bacterium
CGTTCACGGGAACTCGAGTACGACGCCCTCGGCTGTTTCGTTGGGCGCGGGATGGAACTTGTAGATCTTCGCCGCGTGGGGGCGCGACCTCCAGAACACCGCCACCTCGACGACGTCGCGCGGCGTGTTGCAGCGGACGAGGAAGGCGCCCGTCTCGGCGTTGAAGCTCGAGTACGGCCGCTCTTTGCCCGCCAGGTCCACGGTCGGCGAGCTCCCGACCGGGAAGCGGGCGTCGAACAGCAGCTCGTCGTCCTCGGCGGCGCCGGCCCGGTCGAGCACCCGGACGGTGCCGCTGGCCTCGAAGGGGCGCACGGTCTCCACCACGAACTCGCCGAGGTCCGCCCGCGCCTTCAGGCTGCCGACGAAGTCGAGCTCGATGACGATCGGCGCCAGGCTCGCCGCGCCGAAGACGGCGGTGCGGACCCGATGAACGTCGGGCGCCGCGACCTCCATGCGAATTGCGTTGCGGGGCACGTCGACAAGGTCGAAGGAGCCATCCGCGCCGGAGGCGGCCGACCCGCGCCAGCCGTCGCGCTCGAGGTCCGCCAGCGGGGTCGCGGCGTTCCAGGGCCCGCCGGGGACGCGTGTCTCGACCAGGGTGACCTTGGCGCCCTCGACGGGCTCGCCCTCGCCGTCCACGACCCGGCCCGTGAGGACGAGGTCGCGCGTGCCGAAGGCCAGGACGACGCCCTCGGCGGAGGCGGCGCGCAGGTCGACGTAGACCTCGGGGTACGTGCGATTCGGCGCGCGAAGGTCCGTGCCGCTCGATCCGTTCGACCACCCGCTGATGGCGATGCCCGACGAGGTCAGGCCTCCTGCGGCGCTCCGGTCGGTCGAGAACCCTCCCTCGTGAAGGTGCGAAGCGATCCCGCGGAGGGGTTTGTGATCTCCGCTGCGAACGATGTACCGATCGGCGGGGATTCCTCGAACCTGGAACGTCGGGTCGTGCGCGTCGAAGGCGTTCTGGTTCGAGTGCACCTCCGATCGCCCCGTCGACAGGGAGAGCAGCTCCAGACGCATCAGGCGTAGCGTTCCCCCTTCGTGGTCGAACACGACGCCGGTAAGGCTGCGCGACTCGACCAGCGGGCGCTCGACGAGGGTCGACTCGCCGGCTCGCAGGAACGGCCAGTTCTTCTCGAGCGCCCGGGTCTCGAGCGACTTCACGACGCCTTCGGGGAGATCGCTGACCTCCAGCCACACGCGCGCACCGCCTGCCCTTGCGATGGCGCGGCGGAGATGACCCTCCGCGTCCGTCCTGCCGAGCACGCGCGCCGTGTCCTCGCTCTCGCCTTCGCGTTGGAACCAGACGCGGATGCCCGCCTGGGGAACCGCGGGCTGTTCGTGACGTTCGAGGACCACGTGCACGTCGAGGAGCGCGGTGGTCTCGTCGATCGGCGGCGTTACCCCTGAGAGGGCCCGCCTCTCCGAGGAGTCTGCGGTGGGCGTGGCGTCGTCCTCGTCCGTTGCCGCCCGTTCGACTGGCGAGGGCTGGGTCGATGACGCGGTCCGCGTCGGGGCCGAGAGTCGCTCCGCCGCGGTGACCGAGGTCTCCTGGACCCCGGGCTCGACGGGGGAGTCGTTCGGGAGCGGTGGCTCCCACGGGACGAACGCCACGAGGGCGATCGCGACGGCGGCGAGGGCACTGACGGCGGCGAGCGGTCCGGGGCGCATGGCGAGAGCGGGTTCCGAGGGCGGGGCCACCCGGGGGACCCATTGGAGCCCGAAAGTGCCCTCCGTGGCCCCAGGATTCCCCTTTCCGAGCTTTTACGAAGCCCTTCGTAGACAACTACGAAGTTTGTCGTACAACGGTCCGAAAGAGCTCCTGCCCCCGACTGCCATGACCGACCCCAAACGCGAACGACCGACCGACGCCCAGCTGGCGATCCTCTCCGTCCTGTGGACCCGAGGTCCCGCGACGGTCCGTGAGGTGCACGAGGCCCTGCCCGAGGGCTCGAAGCGCGGCTACACGACGACGCTCAAGCAGATGCAGATCATGGCCGAGCAGGGCCTCGTCGAGCGCGACGAGTCCCAGCGCAGCCACGTCTACAACGCGAACGTCGTGCAGTCGGAGACCCAGGGGCGGCTCGTCGACGACCTGATGCAGAAGGCCTTCGGCGGCTCGGCGACGCGGCTCGTCATGCGCGCGCTGTCCGACAAGGCGGCGAGCGCCGAGGAGCTCGCGGAGGTCCGTGAGCTGCTCGACCGGCTCGAGGGAGAGAGAGAAGGAGGCCAGCGATGAGCGCCCACGAACTCCAGCACGTGATCGACGCCCTCGGGCGCACGCTGCTCCACTTCCTGTGGCAGGGCGTGGTGATCGCGCTCGTGCTCGAGGCCTGGCTCGCGGCGACCAAGCAGCGACCCTCGGGCGAGCGCTACCTCGCGCGCTGCGCCGGCCTGCTGCTGCTCTGCGCGGCGCCCGCCTGGACCTTCGCGCTGCTCTGGCTGCGTGGTCCGGTCGGAGCCGATCCGATCCTCGAGGCCGTCGCCAGCAGCGCGGTGGCCGCGGAGGTCACGCAGACCGCTCAGGAGCTCGGCACGCTGCCGCTGCTCGTCGCGCTGTGGGCCGTCGGCGTCGCGCTGTTCTCGCTGCGACTCATCGGCGGCTGCGCGGAGCTCTATCGGCTGCGCCGGCGCCTGATCGGCGCGCCGCTCACGCCCGAGTGGCAAGCGCGCTTCGACGCCGCCGCTCACCGCTTCGGGACGCGCGCCAAGGCCCTCGTGGTCGACAGCGCCGTCGTCGCGGTCCCCACCGTCATCGGCTACGTCAAGCCGGTCGTGCTGCTGCCCGCCCGCCTCTTCACGGGCCTGACGTCGGACCAGCTCGAAGCGCTCATCGCGCACGAGCTCGCCCACGTCGCCCGGCACGACACCCTCGTGAACCTCGCGCAGTCCGTCGTCGAGTCCCTCTTCTTCTACCACCCGGCCGTCTGGTGGATCTCGAGGGGCTTGCGCACGGAGCGTGAGTTCTGTTGTGACGATCGCGCAGTCGTTGCGACGCAGGACGGCCTGTCCTACGCCCGTGCCCTCGCCGCGCTCGAAGCGTGGCGAGGGCCTCAACCTCAGCTGGGAGTCTCGACTCTCGGAGGATCGCTCATGCAACGGATTCAACGACTGGTCGGCACACAGCCCGGCCGAACCGCCGGGGCCTCGCCCCGCCATGCCCTCGCCACTCTCGCCGCGCTCGGTGCCCTGGGCGCGACCGCCTTCGGCTTCGCGAGCTGGACCGCGCCGGAAGCCGCGCACGACTGCGAATGCAGCTGCCACGGCGACGCCGAAGCGCGCCAGCCGGTGCGCTGGCGAGTTCTCACGACCGACGACGGCGGCGGTGAGCTGGTCGAGGAAGTGATCCTCGACGTCCAGCCCGGCGCCTCGGGCCGGCAGGGCGGCGCCCGTGGCGGCGGCGGCGGTCGCGCCCACGGTGGCGGTGCCGGCGGCGACGCGCGCGCTGGCGGACGTGGCGCTCGCCTCCCGGGCGAGTACGAAGCGCTGCTGACCGAAGCCATCGGCGAAGACGAGATCGCGCTCGAGTTCCTCGGCGGTCAGACCTACCGCGTTGGGCGCACCGCTCGCGCCGGCGGCGACGTCGAGGGCAAGCTCTCGGAGCTCGCTCAGCTCGAGCAGCAGCTCGCCAAGCTGAAGGTCGAGCTCGGCCACCTCGCGCAGCAGCGAGATCCCGTTCAGCACGAGTCCGCCAGATCCGGCGGGGCCCACGGGGCCCACGGGGCCGACGTGCGCAGGTTCCTCGGTTCGGGAACTGGACGAGGCGTCGAGCTGCACGAGTACCTCGGCGACGTGCACGAGTCCCACGGGGACACGTCGGGTTCGCACGGTGCGCACGGCGAGTCTTCCTGGATCGACGCCATCATCGAGACCGAGGGCCACGAAGGACCGCGCGTCTTCCGCGTGAACCCGGGCGCTGGTGGCGGCGGGGGCGTGTCGATCTACGGCCTGGGCGCCGACGGCGAAGACATGGGGATCGGCCTCGACGTCAAGGCGCTGCGCGAGGCCATCGGCAAGGGCGGTGAGATTCGCATCGACCTGGAAACGCTGATGAAGGCGAACGGCGACATTCAGTGGCGCACGCTCGTTCCCGGCAAGCTGCACTCGAGCGGCGCGCAGGGTGGTGGCGCCGGCATCCACACGCTCCGCGGGCAGCTCGGCACGGGCGGCGGCGGACGCGTCCACACGACCATCATCGACGGTGAGGGTTCGATCGACGTCGAAGTCGAGGAGCTCCACGAGCACCTCGCGGGGCCGCACGGGCACTCTGGCGGGCACTCGGGCGCTCACGGTCAGCACGGCGGCTCCGGTGAGGTGCACTTCGGCGAGGAGATCCGCATCGACGTGCAGCCCGAAGTCGACGGAACCCGCCGCGGCATGAAGCTGAAGCTCGACGAAACGGGGGGTGACTCGCCGTTCGACGGCTCCCGCGGCAACGTGTTCTTCAAGGACTCCGACGGCAACGGGGCCTTCGAGGGCACCAGCCACAACCTGTTCTTCACCGACTCCGACGGCGACGGTCTGCCGGATCAGCGCGTGCGTCTCGACGTGCCGCACGGCGGTCACGGCGCTTCCGGCGGCGGGGGAGGCGGCGGCCAGCTCAGGACCGGGCGCCACTTCCTGCGCCTGCACGACCAGGAGGGCGACAACGTCGTCATCGAGGAGGTGCGCGGTTCGGAGCGCGTTGGCGGTCTGCACACGGACGGTCCGGGCGCGCGCGGCGAGCTGATCTTCGACGACCACGGCGTGAGCGTGCGCAAGCTCGAAGGCGGCATCCTCACCGTCGAGACGGACTCGGGCGAGAGCATCCTCCTCGAGCTTCGCACGACGCTCGACGAGGAGTCCGGGCAGATCGAGGTCGAGCCGCTGATCGAGCGCGTCGAGGGCAAGGCCGACGCTTCCGTGGCGAAGCCGGAGAAGCTGCGCCTGCGCCGTTCGCAGCGCTCGCCGCTGTAGAACGCAGTTCGACTCGCAGGTCCGCGCGCGAGCGGGTCGGCCTCCGGGCCGGCCCGCTCGCGCCGTTCAGGCCGACTGCACGCGGCTGAGTGCCTGCTGCAGCTTGTCGAGCGAGAACGGCTTGTGGATGAACGTCTCGCGCTCGTCCGCCAGCGCCTCGTCGTAGAGCCCGGACATGTAGAGCACCTGCAGGCCGGGCTTGACCTCGCGGAGCGCCACAGCGAGGCTGCGGCCGTTCTCACCGGGCAGGTTCAGGTCGGTCAGGAGCACATCGATCTCGTCGGCACGCTCGGCAAAGCACGCGCGCGCGTCCTCCGCGCTCCCCGCGACGAGCACCCGGTGGCCGGAGCCGGTGAGGAGGGCGCTGATGGTCACACGCACGGAGTCCTCGTCCTCCACAAGCAGGACGGTGAGGTCGGTGGACGGTGCTTCGCCGTCGGCGCACGGGAGTGCGCCGCGCGGAGTGGACGCGAACAGCGGCAGGAAGAGGTGGATCGTCGTGCCCGCGCCAGGGGAGCTCTCCACGTGCGTCGTCCCCTGGCTCTCGATGACGATGCTGCGCACGAGGGAGAGGCCGAGGCCCGTCCCCTTGCCGATCTGCTTCGTCGTGAAGAAGGGCTCGAACATCTGCGACCGCTCCTCCTCGTTCATGCCGACTCCGGTGTCCTGCACGGAGATCTGCACGTAGTCACGCGAGGGGTCGAGCGCCTCCAGGCCGTGCTTCGCGTCGGTGCGCTTCGCGACCCGCGTGCGCAGCGTCAGCGTGCCTCCATCGGGCATCGCGTCACGCGCGTTGAGCGTGAGGTTCATGAGGATGCGCTCGATCTGACTGCGATCGGCGCGAACGCGGCCGGCTCCATCCTCGAGGTCGAGCTCGACGCGGATCCTCGCTCCGAGAACGCTCTGCAGGATGCCGGTCGTGTTGCGAATGACCGGGTTGAGCTCGAACTCCTCGAAGCGCAGCTGCTGCTTGCGCCCGAACGCGAGGAGCTGCTTGACGAGCGTCGCGCCGCGTTCGCCGGCCTGGCGGATGTTGTCCACGTGGGCGGCGTAGCGCTCGTCGTGCGCGGACTCGAGGGCCAAGATCTCGTTGTGCCCCAGAATGGCCGTCAGCAGGTTGTTGAAGTCGTGGGCCACGCCGCTCGCCAGCTCTCCGACCGCACGGAGCTTCGAGGCCTCCAGAAGCTGGTGCTCGAGCCGCTGGCGAATCTCGATGTCGTAGATCGTGACCTGCACGATCCGCTCGCCGCGCAGGGCGAACAGGCTGGCGCGGATCTCGATCGGAGGGCCGTAGAGCGGGTCTTCGTCACAGGGGCGGCAGACCCACTCGCCGCTCGCTTCGAGGCGATGGAAGCCGGCGGCGAACTCCTCCGCGCCCATACCCGTCAGCTCCGGCAAGGAGAGGTCCTGGATCTCCTCGTTCGAGTTGCCGAAGTACTCGACCGCGGCCGCGTTGGCCTCGAGCACGCGCCCGCTGCTCGGCTCGAGCAGAAGCTGGATCGCCGGGTTGTTCTGGAACATCTCGCGGTAGCGTCGCTCCGACTCGGCGAGCTGAGCGTTGCCTCGCAGGACCTGGGCCTCGAGGCGACGTCCGCGGCGTCGCGCGCTGGCGAGGCCGAAGAGCGAGGCAAAGAACAGGCCCAGGCCGCCGAGCACGAGACCCTGGAACCAGGCGCGGCGCCACAGCGGAGCGACGAACTCGAACTGCTCGGAGCGCGTCACCGGGCCCCAGTCGCTGCGTCGACTACGCGCCTGCAGCTCCAGCTGATAGCGCCCGGGCGGGAGGTTCGTGTAGCGCAGCTCGCCACTGCCGAGGGGGCGGGCCGGCAACCAGTCCTCGTCGTAGCCGACCAGCCGCGCCCGATAGGAGACCCTGCGGTCGCCCTCGAAGGTGACGACGCGGAAGCGAAACTCGAGGTCGGCGTGCGGCTCGAGGAGGGACGTGTTCGTGTGCTCGTTCTCCAGACCACGGAACTCGAGCAGCTCCACGTCCAGCGGTCGAGGCGTGGACCTTGGCTCGCCGAGGAAGCAGGAGAGGCCGCTATCCGTGCCGATCCAGATGCGCCCCTCGTCGTCCTCGAGCAGCGCGTCGCGGTTGGCTTCGGCTCCGACGAGTCCGTCGCCCGGCCCGAAGCTCGACAGGACGCCGTCCTTCCAGCGCTTCGCCCCGAAGGAGGTTCCGAGCCACAGGGCGCCGTCCGAGGCCTCGAGCAACGAGTACACGGGGATGTCGACTCCGAGCGCCGGGGCGAGCCCGTCGGGTCCCAGGAGGTGCAGACCGCTGAGGGCGCCGATCCAGATCCGGCCCGCGCTGTCCTCCTCCAGGGCGAACACGTTGAGGTCGGCGAAGGCGACACCGCCGGCGGCGAGCTCCCACTCGCCTCCCGGAGGCCGGCGGAACAGGCCCTCGTTGGCGACCGACGCGAACAGGCTTCCGTCGGAGGTCTCGAACAGGCGGCGAACAGCCTTGCCCTGGAACGGCGTGGCCTCGGGAACGAGCTGCTCTCCGGCGAAGCGCCAGACGCCGCGCGACGTGCCGAGGAGCACCGCGCCTTCCCGATCGACGAGGACGGAGTTGCAGGTGTCGAACTCGTCGGGGATCAGGTGCACCCCGAACTCCTGCGGGGGTCGATCGTGCTTCAGCGAGATGCGTACGAGGCCGTGCGCTGAGCTGGCGACCCACAGGTCCTCGCCAGACCGTGCGAGCTCGAAGTCGAGGACTCGTCCGAGTCGCACGCCGAGCGGATGCACCTCGCGGAGCGCGAAGCTCTCGATCCCCTGGTCGCCGAGGAGCGAGATCCCGACGTGATGACCGAGCGCCAGCCGTCCGTCCGGCAGTCGTTCGATGGCCGTGACCTCGTCCTCGAGGAGGCCCTGGCGTGCCGTCCAGCTCTTGAACTGCTGGGGAGGGACGCGCGTCACGCCGCGCATGCACGCAAACCACAGGTTCCGGTCGCGATCCTTGAGGGTCGCGGTCACGCCGTTCGAGACGAAGCCCTCGCTCGGGCCCTGTCTGCGAATCGCGCCCAGCCGCGAGTCGTAGTGCAGCAGCGTCGTCCACGTCCCGAAGTACAGCCCGCCCCAGCCGTCGGGGTGCAGGGTCGCGGCGGTGGTGTAGTCGACCCAGGGGTCGGGGAGTTCGCTGGAGACCCGCACGAACTCACCGCCCTCGAAGTACTGCAGCCCGCGCCGGGACAGCACCCAGATGCGCCGCAGCCCGTCCTCCTTCGGCTCGGGGTACACGCCGAGGATGCGATCGTCCGGGTCCTCCAGCGTGAACATCGTGCGCGACGCGAGCTCGCCCTCGCCGACGTGCTCGACGCTGCGCGCCCGCGCGACGTACAGCTCCGCGCCGAGCGGAACCGTGCCGACGATCGGACCCGCGGCCTCGGCGTCGCCGAGCTCGGCGCGGCTCCAGCTGTCGGTTCGCGGATCGAAGAAGCGCAGGTGCGACCGGAAGGCGAGCGCCAGTCGCAGGTCGCCGTGCTCACTGCGCAGGCTTGCGAAGCCGTAGACGACGTCGTCGAGGTCGGCGTCCTCCGGCCCCGCCATTGGACTCCAGCCCTCGCCGCGGTTGTGAACCATGCCATTGCGCAGCCGCTCGCTGACGACCCATACGTCGTCACGATCGGTGACGAGCCACGTCCCGACGAATTCCGGGGGTAGCTCCTCTCCAGGCGCGAAGTGCGCCCACTGCATCCCGTCCCAGGCCGAGATGTGTCCGCGTCCGGCGAACCACATGCGTCCGTCGCGGGTCTGCCCGAGGCTCGTGATGGCGCCACCGCGGAGTCCGTCCTGCTCCGAGATCGTCTCCGTCTCGAGGAGCTGCGCGGAGACCGGCTGCGCGAGGCAGGTCCACGCGATGGCGAGGAGCGCGAACGCGCTCCAGGTCCATCGCGCGCGGGGCGCGCACCTCTCTCTCATATCCGGTCTCCTCCTTCGGATCGAGCGCGAGGGGGAGTTCGTGCGCCGACCGAGGCCTGCGAGGATACGCGCTAACCGCGGAGCGGTCGAGGTGCGGCCCTACCAGCCGGCGGCCTGACCGTCCTTGCGCGACTCGGAGGCGCCGAAGTAGAGCCCGGTCTCGGGGTCGCGCAGGATCGCCTGGTAGCCGCCGTACGGCCCGACCTTCCAAACGAGCTGGTGCCGACGCTGGGCGAGCTCGCGGATCACCTCGTAGTCGATGCCGCTCTCGAGCGAGAGCTCACCGCCGCCCGTCATGCGCTCGCCAGTCGGCTGCGAAGAGCCGCTGTGCAGGATGCGCGGCGCGTCGCCCGCCTCCTGCAGGTTCATGCCGAAGTCGACGAGGTTCACGACGATCTGCGCGTGCGCCTGTGGCTGCGTCGCGCCGCCCATCACGCCGAACGCCACCCACGGCTCGCCGTCCTTCGTCAGGAAGGCGGGGATGATCGTGTGGAACGGCCGCTTGCCGGGGGCGTAGGTGTTCGCGCGGCCCGGCGTGAGGTCGAACAGCTCACCGCGGTCCTGCAGGACGAAGCCGAGTCCGGGCGGCGTCATGCCCGAGCCCATGCCGCGGTAGTTGCTCTGGATCAGCGAGACCATGTTGCCGGCCTCGTCGGCCGCGCACAGGTAGATCGTGTCGCCGGATTCGAGCGCGGGGTTGCCGGGGTCGTAGCTCCGGGCGGCGCGCCTCATGCTGATCCGCTTGCGGCGCTCGTCGGCGTACGCCTTCGAGATCAGCTCCTCGACGGGCACGTCGGCCATCGACATGTCGGCGTAGAAGCGCGCGCGGTCCTCGAAGGCGAGCTTCTTGGCCTCGACGAAG
>CAYGST010000151.1:0-9738 GCA_964352415.1 uncultured Planctomycetaceae bacterium
TCATCCAGGAGCAGCTGACCCGCCTCTCCGCGCTCTCGACCGACGAGCTGCTCGCCGAGCGCCGTCGCAAGTTCCGCCACGCGGGTGAGATCGAAGGCCGCTTCCCGGCTGTCCCCGGGGTCTAGGCCCTTCGGAGCCCACACGATCCATGGCGAAGCGCGCGAGCAAGACGAACTCCGAGACGCCGGAGGAGGACTTCGACGTCCGCCTCGCGCGCCTGGAGGCGCTGGTCGAGGAGATGGAGGAGGGCGGTCTCGGCCTCGAGGGCGCAATCGCGCGCTACGAGGAGGGCGTCGCGCTCCTGAAGGGCTGCCGCGAGCAGCTCACGGGGTACCGCAAGCAGGTCGAGGAGCTGACCCGCGGCGCCGAGGTCCTCGAGACCTACGACGACGACCCGGACGTCGAGGCGGGCGAGTAGCGCGCCCATGAGCGATCCGATGAAGGGCCTGCGCTCCTGGCTCCACGATGCGCGCGAGCGGACCGAGGACGACCTGCGCACGTGGCTCGGCGACGGGAAGGGCTGGCCGGCGGAGCTCCACGAGGCGACGGCCTATGCGCTGCTCGGCGGCGGCAAGCGCCTGCGCCCCGCGCTCGTTCAGCTCTTCTGCGAGGCGGGCGGCGGCACCCTCGAGGCGGCTCGCCGTCCCGCGCTGGCGATCGAGATGATCCACACCTACAGCCTGGTCCACGACGACCTGCCGTGCATGGACGACGACGACTTGCGGCGCGGCCGGCCGACGGTGCACAAGGTCTACGGCGAGGCGATGGCCGTACTGGTCGGCGACACGCTGCTGACCGAAGCGTTCCTGCTGCTCGCCGGATCGGAGGAGCACGGACTCGATCTGGTCAGCGTGCTGGCCGCGGCGGCCGGAGCCTCGGGCATGGTCGGAGGTCAGGTGCTCGACCTGCGCCTGCCCGGCAGCGAGGCGACGCCGGACGACGTGCGCCAGGTGCACCGCGCCAAGACGGCGGCCCTGATCGCGGCGGCCTGCGAGCTCGGGACCATCGCGGCCGGCTGGGGTGACGAGCGGCGCGCGGCGGCGCGAACCTACGGCATGAGCCTGGGGCTCGGCTTCCAGGCGATCGATGACGTCCTCGACGTGGTCGGGGACGCCGGGACGATCGGGAAGACCCCGGGCAAGGACGAGGCCCTCGACCGTGCGACCACCGTGGCCACGCTCGGTCTGGACGGGGCCCGCGCGGAGGCCGCGCTGCGGGCCGAGGAGGCGCGCGCGGAGGCCCGCAACATGGGGTTCGGGCCCGAGGATCGGCCTCTGCTGCTCGTCGATCTGCTGCTCGACCGCGAAAGCTAGCGTCCGCAAGGGCCCCTCGCGCGAAGTCCTGAATGCATCAGGGCTTGGAAGCCGGAGGAGCCTGCCCCAGACTGGGGCGCCGCGGCTCGACGCCCGACGACCCATGACCAGCGAACCTCACCAGCCCGACGCCTCGGCCCCCGAGGGCCAGCGGACGGAAGACGCCATGAACCTGCTCGAGCGCATCCAGTCGCCCCAGGACCTCAAGGGGCTCTCGCACGACGAGCTGCCCCAGTACTGCACCGAGGCGCGCCAGTTCCTGCTCGACTCCGTCCAGCGTACTGGCGGCCACCTCGGTTCGAACCTGGGCACGGTCGAGATCACGACGGCGCTGCACTACGTCTACGACTTCCGGCGCGACCGCGTGGTCTGGGACGTGTCGCACCAGGCCTACACGCACAAGCTGATCACCGGGCGCCGCGCGGACTTCGCGAACCTCAGGCGGACAGGCGGCATGTGCGGCTTCACCAACCCGCACGAGTCGCCGTACGACCTGTTCCACACGGGCCACGCGGGGACGAGCATCAGCCTCGCGCTCGGCCTCGCCATCGGAAGCGCGCGCGAGCCCGACCCGCCGCACTCCGTCGCCGTGATCGGCGATGCTAGCCTCGGCGCGGGCGTTGCCTTCGAGGCGATCAATCACGCGGGCGCGCTCGGCCAGAAGCTGCTCGTGGTGCTCAACGACAACGAGTGGTCCATCTCGAAGTCCGTCGGCGCGATGGCGCGCTACTTCTCACGCATCCGCTCCGCGCGGCTCGTGCAGCGCGCGCAGCAGGAGATCCAGAGCCTGATCAACGCGATCCCGGTCATCGGGCCCTCCGTCGATCGTACGCTGGACCAGATCGGCGAGGTCGTGCGCCACGCGCTGGTGCCTGGCCACGTCTTCGAGGAGCTGGGCGTCACCTACGTTGGTCCGATCGACGGCCACGACGTGAAGCGACTCGTGGACAACCTGCAGCGCGTCAAGGAGCTCGACGGCGTCGTGCTGCTGCACCTGATCACGCAGAAGGGCAAGGGCCATCCCGATGCCCTCGACCATCCCGAGCGCGTCCACGCGGCCAAGCCGAGCGCGCCGCCGCAGAAGGTCGTCGGCGTCGAGGCCGGCAAGCTCCTGCCCGAGGACGAGCGCGTCGTCGCCGCGCCCGAGCTGAAGAAGGGTCCGAGCTTCACCGCGGCGTTCTCGAGCGCGCTGATCGCGCTCGCCGAGCGCGACCTGCGCATCCACGCCGTCTCGGCCGCGATGCCGTCGGGCACGGGGCTCGACGCCTTCTCCGAGCGCTTCCCGGCGCGCTTCCACGACACGGGGATCACCGAGCAGCACGCCCTGGCGATGTGCGCGGGCCTGGCGAAGGCCGGCGCGCGCCCCGTCGCGGCCATCTACTCGACCTTCCTGCAGCGCGGCTACGACCAGGTCTTCCAGGAGATCGCGCTCCAGGACCTGCCGGTGCTCCTGTGCCTCGACCGGGCCGGGCCGGTCGGTCAGGACGGACCGACGCACAACGGCGTGTTCGACATCGCCTTCCTGCGTACGCTGCCGAACTTCGTGCTGTGCGCCCCGCGCGATGCGTCGGACCTCGCGCGCATGCTCAAGTTCGCGCTGCAGCACGACGGTCCCGTGGCCTTGCGCTACCCGCGCGGCAACTCCCCGGGCAACGAGACGATCCACGCGGACGAGCGGCGCGAGCTCGCGCCGGGTCGCGCGGAGGTGCTCTGCGAGGGCGAGCGCCTGGTCATCTGGGCCTACGGCACGATGGTCGGAACCGCGCTGGCGGTCGCGGAGACGCTGCGCCAGCAGGGCACCGAGATCGGCGTGGTCGACGCCCGCTTCGCCAAGCCGATCGACGAGGAGCTGCTCTCGCGGCACCTCAAGGCCTACAAGCAGATCGTGACCCTCGAGGACCACCAGCGCGCCGGCGGCTTCGGCTCGGCGCTGCTCGAGTCGGCCAACCGCCTGCCCGGCGGCAACGCCCGGATTCGCCTGCTGGGGATCCCCGATCGCTTCATCGATCACAAGACGACCCGCGAGGAGCAGCTGGCCGAAGTGGGCCTCGACCCCGACGGGGTGCTGCGCGTCGTGCGAAGCGTCTTGACCTCGAGCCTCGTCTAGGGCCTGCTCTCCGGCGTGACCCACCCGGACAGAGCCCCGATCCCGCGCCGCCGCGAGCGCTTCGACTCCGAGATCGAGCGCGTGCTCGTCTTCGCGGACGAGGGCAAGCCCGGCGTTCACGACCTCGTCGACCGCCTCGTGCCCGTCCTGGAGCGGCGCTGCCAGGAGGTGGTGGTGCACCGCGACCTGCGGCGCGCGTGCAAGCGCATCCAGGCCCGGCCGCTGGCCGAGCTCGAGCTGCCCGACCTCGTCGTCGTGCTCGGTGGGGACGGCTCGATCCTGTCCGTCGTGCGCGCGCTGGGGGAGCACCCCGTGCCGACGATCGGGATCAACTTCGGCCGCATCGGCTTCCTCGCTTCGGTCCTCGCCACGCACTGGTTCGAGGCGCTCGACGAGCTGTTCTCCGGGCAGTGCGTGATCGAGCCGCGCATGCGCCTCGCGGGCCAGCTGCACCACGCCTCCGGCGGTCCGGTCCACGCGGTCAGCCTGAACGACATGGTCGTCCAGCGCGGCGCCGCGCAGGGCATGATGACGCTCTCGCTCTCCGACAGCGACCGCTGGGTCAGCGACTACCGCTGCGACGGCCTGATCGTGTCGTCACCGAGCGGCTCGACCGCGCACTCGCTCGCCGCGGGCGGACCGATCCTGGCGCCGTCGATGCGCGGGCTCGTCGTCACGCCCATCTCGCCGCAGTCGCTCTCGCACCGCCCGATGGTCATGCACCCCGACAGCGAGCTCGAGATCTCCGTCGCGAAGTCCCACGGCCTCGTGACGCTCGCGGTCGACGGCCACGGCTTCTACCCGATGCAGGTCGGCGACCGCCTGCGCGTCTCGCGCCACCCGCAGACCTATCCTCTGCTCGCGCGCCCGAACTCCGACCCCTACGCCCGCATCCGCGAGCGCCTCGGCTGGCGCGGCACCTTCGACCTCGAGCCGGGCATCGAGCTCGAAGACCAGCGCTCGCCGACCTCGGACGTCGGCGAGGGCGAGATGCTGTAACGTCGTCGCGGCCTCCCCAGGGGGCCGTCGACTGCGGGGAGCAGCCTACCGAGCCAGAGTGCCATGGGAGACTTCCTCCGGCTGACGTGGCCGCTCGTCCTCTACGCCAGCGTCTTCTGCGCGGTGGTGTTCGGAGTGCTCGGGGCGCTCTACTGCATCCACCGGGGGCTGCAACGCCTCGCATGGCACGAAGGGCCAGAGCAGACGGACGACGCTCTGACCTGGATTCGTTCCCGTGCGCTCGAGCTGCCCTGGGCCTCCGGGATTCAGGTCGTGGTGCGGCCCGAGGGCGTGGACAGCGGTCACGTCGACCCGCGCCGGATCGTCGAACTCGACGAGGCGACCGCGTACGGGCGGTCCGGGCAGGCCTACAAGGCGGCGGCCTGGGCTCTGGCTCGCGCGAAGGTGGGGCCCGGCGGCCAACAGGCTCTCCCGGGGTCGGTCGCCTTCGCCGCGATCCTGAGTCGGGCCACCGGAATCGGGGCGGCGGCGCTCAGCGGCGGCTTCCTGTTCGGTTCCCTGCCCTTGCTCGAGATCGGAGCCTGGTCCCATGTACTGCGTCTCTTCAGTGCCGTTCTCTGCTTCGTCGCGAGCCTCAACACGTCCCGCGTGGCGGCATCGATCCGCTTCGGATCCGGCGGATCGAGCTGGTACTGCTGGCTGCGCACTCCTGGGCCGTTCACGACGACCAAGGTCTTCGCCAGCACCTTTTTCTGGGTGGAGGTCCTGCTGCTCCTGGCCCTTCCGGCGCTCTGTCGCGGGTTGTTCGCGATGTCGGAGTGGAGTCCGCAGAGGGTGCTCCCGAACGAGGACCTCGTGTTCGCCGGCCTGGTCAGCGCCGCGCTTGTCGCCGCCCTGGCCTGGAGAGCTCGTCAGTTGGCGCGATCGCGGTGGGCGGGTGCGGGCTCCGAGGACGAGTCGTCCTCCCATGACATGCGCACCTGGAAGGAGCGACTCCTCCCGTGGAGTCTCCAGTTCGGCTTGCTCGTGCTGTTCCTCGAGCAGCCGTTCTCTCTGGTGGGGCAGGTGATCGTGGCCAAGGTGGTCTTCGCCTACGCCCTCCTGCCCCTGTTCCTCACTACAGGGATCTTGTTCGTGTCGGGCTTCGTTCTGCGCCCGATCGGTACGTGGCTCTGGTGGCGGCTCGTCTCCTGGTTCGACTGGGGCAAGGAGCGAATCGAGCGACGTGATGCACGCGAGTCGAAGCGAAGGAGGAAGGAGGCGAGGCAGCTCGAGATCGAGGAGCGAACGGAGGGACGGCAGACCAAGCGCTCCGAGGAGGAGAGAATCCGGTGGGAGACCGCCAACGCTGGCGTCTCTGATCTGAGCCTGGGGCTCCTCTCCAGAGAGCAGACAGACGGCGTCTGGTCACTGGCATTCGTGGTCGCTGTCTGGTGGACCGTTCTCGGCAGCTGACGGCCGCGCCGCGCTCTACTGCGGGATCTCCACCGTCGAGTCGAGCTCGATCTGGCCGTCCTGCATCACCAGCGTGCGGTCGCAGTACTCCGCGATGCGCTCGTCGTGGGTGACGAGCAGGAGCGAGGCGCGGCGTTCGCTCTGCTGGTTCAGGAGCAGCTCGAGGACGCGCTCGCCGGTCCCCGTATCCAGGTTGCCCGTCGGCTCGTCCGCGATGATGATCTCCGGCTGGAGGATCAGCGCGCGGGCGATGGCGACGCGCTGGCGCTCGCCGCCCGAGAGCTGGTTCGGGCGGTGCTTGAGGCGGCTGCCGAGGCCAAAGCGCTCGAGCAGGCCCGCGGCCTCCTCGGCGGCCGCGCGCTTCTTGAACGGCACGGTGCCGTAGGAGCCGGCGATGCGCATCGGCAGCATCACGTTCTCCAAGGCGTTCAGGTCCGGCAGCAGGTGGTAGGCCTGGAAGACGAAGCCGATGTGACGGTTGCGCAGCGCGGCGCGCTCGGGGACGGACATTGTCCAGGCGCTCTTGCCGTGCACGTGGATCGCGCCCTCGGTGGGCGGCTCCAGGAGACCCAGCACGTGCAGGAAGGTCGACTTGCCGGCCCCCGAGGAGCCCATCAGACACAGGCGCTCCTCACGCTTCAGCTCGAGGTGCGCGCCGTGCAGGACTTCGATGTCACGGTCGCCGATCTTGAACGACTTGCGGATGTCGGTGGCGGAGAGGATCGTCTCTTGGGTGCTCATCGGGATCACTCGTCGCGCAGGGCGTCGATCGGGTGGAGCCGGGACGCGGTCCAGGCGGGGATGAGGGAGAAGACCGCCGTGGCGACGAGGCCCCCGACGACGATCAGGAGCACCGCGAAGGGGCTGACGACCGAGGGGATGTGGTCGAACAGGTACACGTCGCGGTTGAAGATCTCGATGCCGAGGGTGCTCGAGAGCCACTGCTCGATCGCGTCGATGCGCAGCGCGCCGATGGTTCCGAGCGTCGCCCCGAAGGTGCAGCCGAGCACCGCGTTCCACATCCCGATCATCAGGAAGATGTAGAGGATCGAGCGGCGCGTCGCGCCGAGCGCGGTGAGGATGCCGATGTCGCGGCGCTTCTCCGTGACCATCATCATCAGGATGGCGAAGACCGTGAACGCGGCGACCATCACGATCAGCCCGAGCATGATGCCCATCAGGACGCGCTCGTTCTCGATGGCGCCGAGGAGGCTCTGGCGGAACTCCTCCCAGGTGCGGACCTCGCTGGAGCCGGCGCGGTGGAGGAGCCCCTGGTCGTAGAGCTCATCGCTGAGCTCATTCGCGATCGTGTCGGCGTCCGCGTCGTAGTCGTCGAGCTTGACCAGCACCTGCGTGTACTCGTGCGTGTCACGCAGGAAGCTGGAGAGCTCCCAGCGGTCGCAGTAGATGCGCGTGAGGTCGATCTCGTTCTCGCCGCTGCGGAAGGTGCCGGCGACCAGGAACTTGCGGTTGCTGGTGATGGCCTCGCCGCGACGGGGGTCGGGGACGACGGTGATCAGATCGACCACCGAGCCCTGGTAGAGCTGGTGCACGCGCGCGAGCTGCTCGCCGACGACGACCCAGTCCCACGGCTCGTCGCCGTCGTAGCTGGCGGGCCGGGCGAACGGATCGTCGATGTCCTCGACCGGGATGCGCCACTTGCTCTCGCGCTCCAGCGCCTGGCGAAGCTCCGTCGTGCGGAACTCGTCCGCGACGTCCACGCCGACGAACTGCGCGAAGGCCAGGTCGCTGCCCTCGGGGGCCTTCAGGCGGAACTCGGTATCGGCGGCGGCGAACCCGGTCTGCGACAGGATGCCGCCCCAGGAGAGGTGCGCGCAGGCCGCCTTGACCTTCGGGTGTGCGTTCAGGTACTCGAGCAACGGCTCGGCCGAGCGCGGCGGCGTCACACCGTCACGGCGCGGCAGGTGCAGCGGCTGGACGATGACGTCCGAGAGGCTGCCGCGCACGGTCTTGCGCGACTCCTCGAGGAAGCCCGTCATGATCGACAGGATCATGATCAGCGCGCCGACGCCGACCGTGATGCCCATCACGCCGATCAGGTTGATGCGCCGCCTCAGCAGGTAGCGCCAGGACAGGAAGGGGACGTACACCCGTGAACTCCGGGGTCAGGCGCCGCCTTCGGCGGGCGCGTCCTCGTTGGTGTCGTCGCCGCCGCGCTGCTCGGGCTTCATCGCCGGGAACAGCAGCACGTCGCGGATCGAGTCCTGGCCCGTCAGGACCATCACCAGTCGGTCGATGCCGATGCCGAGGCCGCCCGTCGGGGGCATGCCGTACTCGAGCGCCTGGATGTAGTCGACGTCGACCTCGCCCGGGGTCTCGGGGTCCTTCATCGCGACCTGCTCCTCGAAGCGCGCGTACTGCTCCGCGGGATCGTTGAGCTCCGTGAACGCGTTGCCGAGCTCCATCTGCGCGACGAAGATCTCGAAGCGCTCCGCGAGGCGCGGGTCCTCGGGCTTGCGCTTGGCGAGCGGGCTGATCTGGACCGGGTAGTCGTAGATGAACACGGGGCCGGAGAGGTGCGGCTCGACCGTCTCCTCGAAGACGTCGTTCATCAGCTTCCAGAAGTTCTCGTGCACGTCCTTGATGCCGAGCTCGGCGGCCTTCGCGCGCACGGCGGGCTCGTCGTCGAACTCGCAGCCGGCGTGCTTCTTGAACTCCTCGGTGTAGGAGAGCCGCTCGAAGGGGGCCTTCAGGTCGTACTCCTCGCCGCGGAAGGTGACCTGCGTGGTCCCGTTCACGTCGCGCGCGAGCGTCTCCATCAGCTGCTCGGTGATCTCCATCATGCGGTGGTAGTCCGCCTGCGCCTCGTACAGCTCGAGCATGGTGAACTCGGGGTTGTGGCGCTGGGAGAAGCCCTCGTTGCGGAAGTTGCGCGCGATCTCGAAGACGCGCTCCATGCCGCCGACGATCAGGCGCTTGAGGTACAGCTCCGGCGCGATGCGCAGGAAGAAGTCCATCCCGAGCGCCTTGTAGTTCGTGGTGAACGGCGTCGCCGTCGCGCCACCGCAGATCGGGTGCAGGATCGGCGTCTCGACCTCGAGGTAGCCCTGGTCCTCGAGGAAGCGCCGGATGCCCGACAGGATCTTGCTGCGCTTCAGGAAGACCTCGGACACGCCCTCGGTCGTCCACAGGTCGGCGTAGCGCCGGCGGTAGCGAATCTCCTTATCGCTGAGCCCGTGCCACTTCTCCGGCGGGGGAGCCACGGCCTTCGCGAGCAGCTGCACCTCGTCGCCCCAGACGGTCGGCTCGCCCTTCTGGGTGAAGCCGAGCTCTCCGGAGATCGCCACCAGGTCGCCGCCGTCGTACCACTTGCGCTGCGGCCACCAGTCGCCGAGCTTGTTCTTCTGCAGGCCGACCTGAACGCGTCCCGTGCGATCGAGCACGGGCGCGAAGATCAGCTTGCCGAAGTCGCGCAGCGAGAGCAGCCTTCCAGCCACCGTCACGCGCTCACCGATGCGGGGTCCGGGCTCCTCCGCGGTCCCGGCGCTGGCGAGCACGTCGCCGATCGGCTCGGCCTTCACCCCCCGCGCGGGGAAGGGATCCGCGCCAGCAGCGCGCATCGTCTCGATCTTGGCCAGGCGGTCGGAGTGAGCGAGGTCGGTCATCGGTTCATGGGTCGGTGTGCGTTCCAGCGAGCGGCGAGGATTCTACGACCTCGGGCCCGCCGTCCGAAGACCAGCCCCCGGTCGTTGACGCGCCAAAGCCCGCCTTTCGCGATCCCCGTACGCCCCGACTCGCGATTCCCGACCGGGAGCCCCACCGCGCGCGACCCCCTCGCCAGGAATCGAGCACACATCTTCCCGTCCAGCGTCGTTCGCGCGCGTCGGTTCCGTGGAGCGCCGGCCGCATCGAGGGCCGAAGGCCCCAACCAGAAAGATGGAA
>CAYGST010000152.1:0-9723 GCA_964352415.1 uncultured Planctomycetaceae bacterium
CGACCACGCCCTCGCGCCTGTTCGTATCGCGCGTCCAGGCCGCGAACAACGACAAGGCCTGGACCTGCAACGTGTCGCAGTTCGGCATCGGCGCTGCCGACGCCAGCGGCTGGATCTCGGTGCGTGGTGACGGCTTCGGTACGACCAGCTGCGGCGGCTACACCGCGCTGACGGCCAACAACTACTACGCCATCGACACGCTCGCGCGCACTTCGGGCACGGTCAACGTGATCTCCGACACCGGCGCGGACGACGCGGCGGCGACGAACTGGGTCCTCGTCAAGGACGCGGAGACCAGCAGCCCGCCCACGCTCATCCCGAGCGACATCACCGGCGGCAACCCGGTCGTCATCGGCAGCAACTTCAACTCGGAGAACCTCTACGGCAGCTCGGCTCCGATGACGAAGAACTCGGCCCACTTCGGTCCGGGCGTGAGCGACCACCGCGGCGTTGCCAGCTACACGCGGGCGACGTTCCCGGGCATCTTCGGCGCCACGGCGACGGGCGGCAGCTGCGGCCAGCTGGGCCTCAGCGGCGGCACGAACACCCTGAATGTCTGGGGCGTGACCACGACCGGCGTCCCGACGGGCCCCAAGGCCCTCGTCTACCCCGGCAACGCGTCGATCAGCGACCCGACCACCGGCTGGGCTCCGGCCTCCGGCAGCGCCAGCTTCTCGAACTACTTCGGCTCCACCGCCTTCCGCGGCGGCACCGGGCAGGTCGCCGTCGGCAAGGACCAGGCAGGTCGCCTGATCGGCAGCGCCGTCATGAACCAGCCGGACTTCGGCTCGTCGTCCAGCCCGGACAACATGATCGTCGCCGCACGCACGTCGAACGGCACGAGCACCCAGTGGGTCGTCGTCGCCTACTCCCTCGGCAACGACGGCAAGCCCGTCTTCGGCGACTTCGGCTCGACCCAGGTCGGCAAGCTCGTCGCCTACGAGGCGGGGAACCTCTCCCCCATCGGCCCGTCGATGTCGTCCCCGATGATCGATTCGGTCGGCAACATCTACTTCAACGCTCGCGTCGAGTTCAACGGCGAGGCGTTCTTCCGCGACTCGCTCGTGCGCGCGGTCTACGACCCGGCGAACTTCTCCTACCGACTCGAGGTCGTCGTCAGCGAAGGCGACGTCGTCGTCGGTGGCAACTCGAACACGCCGTACCAGATCGACTTCCTGCAAATCAGCGGCGGCACCGGTTCGACCCCGTCGGCTCCGTGGTCGCAGAACGTGAACCAGGACGGCTACGCCGGCCAATCGGTCGCGGGCATCGACACGGGTGACGCGGCCAGCCTCGGCGGCATCGTCCTGCGCGCCACGATCGTCTACGACGTGGACGGCGATGGCGACTTCGAGCGTCAGTCGGTCGAGCCCGGCTCGCTGGACCAGGACTACCAGACCTTGCTGTTCATCACCGCCGCAGAGGACTGCAACAGCAACGGCATCCCGGACGACCTCGACATCGTCGACGGCACCAGCCTCGATGGCGATCAGGACGGCGTCCCCGACGAGTGCGGCGCCGGCATCCCGTTCTGCTTCGGCGACGGGACCGGCACCATCTGCCCCTGCGGCAACTTCGGCGGCTCCAACGAGGGTTGCCAGAACTCCTCCGGCCAGGGCGGCGTGCTCTTCACGACCGGCTCGCCGTCGGTCTCGATGGACGACCTCGGCTTCGACGTCGTGCAGCTGCCGACGAACAAGCCGTCGCTGCTGTTCGCCGGCCCGAACCTCGCGAGCCCCGGCCTCCTGTTCGGCGACGGCCTGCGCTGCACGACCGGCCAGCTCGCCCGACTGGGGGTCCGCACCTCGAGCGCGACGGGCATGGCCACTTGGGCTCCGAGCCTCGCCGGCCTCGGCGGCTGGACGAGTGGCGACACCCGCTACTTCCAGGTGTGGTTCCGTGACCCCGTGGGCGGCGCCTGCGGCACGGGCTTCAACACCTCGGCCGGCGTCCAGGTGAACTTCATCCCGTGATCGCCCCGTGAGGGGCCTGCGCCCCCCACCGTCAAGCGACGGGGCCCGCTCCACCTGGTGGGGCGGGCCCCGTCTTCCGTTGGAGCTCTGGCAATCGAGCTCTGGCATGCGGGCTCTGGCACTCACTGCCGTTCTACGAGGCCTTGGCGCGCGCCCAGCGGTGACAGGAGGCAACCCCCACCGCGCAGGCCGGGGCCGCCCACCGGCGCCCCCCGAACGAAGAGCGGCCAGGACGGGTCCCAACACCCGCCCTGGCCTCCGATAGATACCGCGCGCCGGATTCCACTACGGCGCGCGATGCGGTGCCGAACCGCGGCGCTCTAGCGCGCCGGCGGCTCGGTGGTTCTCGCCCGGAGTCCGAGCGCCCCGACGTCGAGGTAGCGCCGCTCGCGGTCGGGCGGGGGCTGGGGGCTCCACGCAGGCTCGGCCTCCCAGGGCGCCGGTGCGGCGACGTAGCCGATCGGAGCGCCGCAGACCGGCAGGCCCGCGCCGACGTCCAGGTAGCGCTCCGAGGGCACCTCGAGGCCGAACAGCAGTCGCTCCGGACCGGCGGCCGGTGTCGTGGGCGCGTGGACGGTCGCCGGACGCGCCAGCGCGAGCCCGCAGAGGGCCGCGGCGACGGTCAGGGCGCGGGTCGTCGAGGAGTTCACGGCGTCACCTCCAGCGTCGTGGTCGCGATCTTCCAGTCGTTCGTGTCGTTGTCGTCGGCGGGCCCGTTGTCGATCACGACGACGGCGCCGATGTACCAGATGCCCTCCACCAGCGCGGCGGGCAGGTCGAGCTGCGCGGAGCCGGGCGCCTCCGCCTCGAGGCCGAGGGAGGGCAGCGTGAGGCCGACGCCGAGCAGCTCGTCGTCCGTCGTGACCTCGGCGTCCAGGGAGGCGTAGAACTCGACGTGGCTCGCCCCGGCATCCAGGTCGCCCAGGTTCTCGACCGTGAAGTCGACCTGCAGGCTCCCGCCGACGGGCAGGCTCACGGGATCGAAGGTCAGCTCGGTCACCGAGAGGTCGGGCGCCGGCGGCGGCGGAACGTAGATCTCGATCGTGCCGGCGAGGACTTCCACGTTGTTGTCCTCGTCAGCCTCGCTGACCTGGTTCGGGTCGTCGCAGATCGCGCCGAAGTGATAGACGCCAATGGGCAGCGACGGATCGACCGTGTACGGGAAGCTCTGCGCCGAGCCGCCAGCGATCGCCAGGCTCCCGATCGTGCGCACGCCGACGAGGTGATCGGTCTCCTCGATCGTCTCGTCCTCGGACAGGTAGAAGCGCACCTGGAACAGGGACGCGGAGACCTCACCCTCGTTGCGGATCAGGCTCGAGACGGTCAGCGTCCCGCCTTCGAGGATCTCTCCCGGCGTGGCGTTCAGGGACTCCACCACCAGGTCGGGCAGCGGATCGGGGCTCCCGGTGACGTCGAGCAGACCGCTCGCGACGCGCAGATTGTTGCCCTCGTCCGGCTCCGCGAGCTGTCCCAGGTCGTCGGCGATGACGCCGACCGTCCAGGAACCCGACGAGATGCCGGGCGGCAGCGTGAACTGCAGCGCGGACTCGCTGCTCGAGCCGATCGCGAGGCCGCCGATGAAGCGCGTGCCGAGCAGGAGGTCGCTCGAGGTGACCGACGGGTTGCTCGAGAGGTAGATGCCGACGCGGAAGGCGCCGGCCTCCGCGGTGCCGACGTTGCGCACGCGCTCCACGACCGTCACCACGCCGCCGCTCTCCACCACCGAGGGGCTGAAGCCGACCGCGTCCGTGACGAGGTCGGGCAGCGGCGGGACGAACACCTCGACGGTGCCGAGGGCCACCGCCACATTGTTCTGCTCGTCCGATTCGAGCACCGCCTCTTCGTGGTCGGCGATCGCGCCGACGTGGAAGACGCCCGCGCCGATGCTCGGAGGAACGGTGAGGGGCGCCGACACGGCGGACTCCTCGCCGACCTGCAAGCCGCCGAGCGAGCGGAAGCCGAGCAGCGCATCGTCCGACGTGATCTCCGCATCCTCGGACAGGTAGACACCCACGCGGAAGGGCCCGGCGGGCACGAGCCCCTGATTGACCACCCGGTCCGAGACGAGCAGCGACTGCCCCGCGTCGACCTGGTTCGGGCCGAAGTCGAGCTGGACCATGCGCAGGTCCGGCCGCGGCGGCACGGTCACGGTCAGGAGGCTCGTCGTCACGAGGCCGTTGTTGAACTCGTCGCTCTCCGACTGCGTCCCACCGACGTCCGCGAGCACGCCGACGTGCCACTGGCCGCCCGGCGTGTTCGCGGGGACGGTCACGGGCGCCGAGACGAAGCTGATCTCGCCGGGCGCGAGCGAGGTCACGCTGCGGATCCCGCAGAGCACGTCCCCGCTCGTCACCGTGGCGTCCTGCGAGAGGTAGATTCCGACCTGGAACGCGCCGGCGACGCCCAGGCCGAGGTTCTCGACGCGCTCGCTGACGCCGATCGACTGACCCGCCTCGACCGTGGAGACGTCGACGCTCACGTCCGTCGGGACCAGGTCGGGCGCGGGCAGCGCCGTGACGTTCAGGAGCTGCGTCGCGACCGTCTGGTTGTCGGCCTCGTTGGCCTCGACGACCGCGTTCGCGTCGTCCACGAGGCAGCCGACGTACCAGTCCCCCTCGGTCGCCTGGACCGGGATCGTGAGGAAGCCGCCGCCCTCCGACGTCGCGCCGGGCACGAGGCTCGGCACCGTGCGCAGTCCGATCAGGAGGTCGGCGCTCGTGACGAACGGGTCCGCGGAGAGGTAGATCGCGACCTGGAACGACCCGGCCTGCGAGCCGCCCGTGTTCGCCACCGTGTCGATGACGTGGATCGTCTCGCCGACGTTGGCCTGGGACGGCGTGAACGTCAGCGAGGCGACGGAGAGCTCCGCGGAAGCGCCGTTCGCGCCCGAGCTGGAGCCTCCGCCGCCGCTCCCCCCGCCGCAGGCCGGGAGGGCGAGGAGCAGCGCGCCTGTCGTGAAGGACGCGGCCATCAGGCGCCGTAGCGCCGCTCTGGACTTGGATTGCCGCGTGGGCTTCGCTCGCTGCTCGACTCGCATGTTCCCGGCCCTCCGTGTCGAGGGTCCGGCGACGAATCCGCGAGTCGCGCAGCGGTGGGGCCGAAAACCCCGGGGAATTCAGCCGTCGCTCGGGTCGGCGTCCTCTTCCTCGGGCGCCGCTGCCTCGGCGCGCTCGCGCCAGGCCTTGCGCTCGACCTCGAGCGGATCGCCCGAGTAGTCGAGGGTCGTCTCGACCTGCTCCCCTTCGCGCTCGAGCACGACGACCTTCTTCGGGCCGCCCTTCTGCAGCTCGGCGACGACCTCGGAGCGCTCGGTGATCGCGACGCCGTCGATGGTCACGATGCGGTCGCCCTCCTTCCAGCCGGCCTCCGCCGCGCGGCCGCCGGCGACGACGCGCTCGAGCTCCGTACCGTCGTCACCGCCGAGGAACACACCCATGCGCCGCGGATCCGGCTCGCGCATGTAGCTGCGATCGACGAGGTGATCGAGGTTCGCGAAGCGCACGGCGGCGAGCGCGACGACGAGCGACGAGTGACGCTGGTCGTCGTGGTTCACCTCCGCCAGCGTGTCGTGCTGCGTGTGGTGCAGTCGGCGGTAGCCCGCGTTCGACTGGTCCCAGTGGAACGCCGGGACGCCCGCCTCGACGAACGGCGCGTGATCGCTGGGCCCCGGACGCAGCCCGGGCACCTGACGGATCTCGAAGGGCCGCGTCGGGTCGAGGCGCTGGATCGGCGCGAAGACGTGCTCGAAGTCCTCGAGCATCGCCTCGGTCGCCGCGATGCCCTTCAGGTAGTTCGTCCCGTTGTCGTGGTTCAGCACGATGCTGACGCGCTCGAGTTCGTCGATGTGGCGCTCGACGTAGCCGCGCGAGCCGAGCAGCCCCTGCTCCTCCCCCGTGTAGAACACGAAGCGGATCGTGCGGCGCGGGACAATGCCCGCCTCCATGATGAGGCGCGCGGCCTCCATGGTCGTCGCCATGCCCGTGCCGTTGTCGCAGGCCCCCTGCGCGCCGTCCCAGGCGTCCATGTGGCCCTGGACGATCACGAACTCGTCGGGGAACTCGCTGCCCTCGATCTCGGTGATCACGTTGTACTGCGGGATCGGGCCGTGCAGGAACTGGTTGCGCACGTCGAACTCGAGCTCGACCGCCGTTCCTTCCTCGATCTGGTCGCGCAGGCCCGCGAAGTCCTCGTAGGTGATCGTGATGCGCACGAGCGTCGGCAGGTCGTCCCAGTCCACGCGCATGCTGCCGCCGGTCACGAGCCGCCCGTCGCGGGAGCCGGGCTGCAGGGTTCCGGCGACGCCAATCTTCGCGTAGGCCTCGGTGAACTTCGCCCTGGCGGCGCGGTCGACATCGGGGTTGCGCATCATCCAAGCGCCCTCGAACTCGGCGGCGCGCTCCTGCAGCTCTTCGAGCGTCGCGGGCTCGATCAGCGCGGGCCCTTGCACCGCGTCGACCGTTCCCGGCGACCAGCACGGCGTCGTGAACAAGAGCTCGCGCTCCTCCGGGACGACCACGCGGCCGCTCGACAGGTCGCGCTCGAAGCCGACGGGGACGCTGCCCCACTCCTCCTTGCGCGCGACGAGGCCGAAGTCCTCGAAGACCATCAAGAGCCAGCCCTGCGCGAGGTCGAGGCCCGGCGAACCCGTCAGTCGCTTCGGGAAGTGACCGGTGATCACCTCCATGTGGCGCTCGCCCATGTACGCCGCGCGGCCCAGCTCGATCAGCTGCTGCTGCTGCGGATCGTCGACGAGCTCGGACGCCGACGGGAGTTCGACGGTGGTCTCGGGGGTCGCGACGACGCCCTCGTCCTGAACGGACGCGTAGCCGAGGCTGGCGCCGAGGAGGAGGAAGGCAGGAGCGAGAGCGCGCCGGAGCGTCGCGATGGAGGAGGTCGAGTTCATGGGATCGGGGGGTGGGGATCGCGGACGGCGCAGACTAGCAGATCGGCGGTAACGGCTCCGTCAAAGGGCTGCTTGCCAAGGCCCCGCGCCACCACGACACTCGACGCCCATGTCGGTCTCCCTCGGTTCCCCCACACTGATCCTCGTCCCGACGGAGGTCGAGCTCACGCGCCTCGCGGACCTCGGCGGCTTCGCGCCGGGCACGGGCCTCGTCCACCTCTCCGGCTTCGGCCCCGTCGCCGCCGCGGCGCGTGCGGCGCAGCTGCTGGCCGAGCTGCGGCCGCGACGCGTCCTGCTCGTCGGCATCGCCGGCGCCTACGACGTGGAGGCCACCCCCATCGGCTCCGCGCTCGAGTTCGACGAGGTCGCGCTGCACGGCGTCGGCGCGGGTGAAGGCGAGCGCTTCCAGGGGCCGCCGGCCCTCGGCTTCCCGCAGTGGCCCGGATCGCCGGGGACCACCACGCACCCCGTGACCGACAGCCTGCCGCTGTTCGCATCGACGCAGCGCACCAACGGAACACTGCTCACGACCTGCGCGGCGTCCTCGACGCCCGAAGAGGCCGCGCGTCGCCGCGCGCTCTTCCCCGCCGCTAGCGCGGAGGACATGGAGGGCTTCGCCGTCGCGCTGGCCTGCGCGCTCGCCGGCGTGCCGCTGCGCATCGTGCGCGGCGTCTCGAACGCGGTCGGAGACCGCGACCCCGCCAACTGGCGCATCCCGGCGGCGCTCGCCGCGGCGCTCGAACACGCCACGGACGCCCTCGACCCGACCAACGACTGGAGCTGATTCTTGGTGCAAGCGCTCCGACTGGGCATCTCCACGTGCCCCAACGACACGTTCGCGTTCCACGCCCTCCTCGGGCGCGCGATCGAGACTCCGGGCCTCGACTTCACGATCGAGCTGCACGATGTCCAGGAGCTGAACGACGCGCTCGCGGGCGGCAGCTACGACGTCGCCAAGGGCAGCTTCTTTGCGGCGTTCCAGATCGCCGGCGAGGTCGGCGTGCTGCCCTCGGGCGCCGCGCTCGGCTTCGGCAACGGGCCGCTGCTGCTCGCGCCCGAGAAGGTGCGCGACGCCGACGCGCCCCGCCGCGTGCTCGGCCCGGGCCGGCTCACGACCGCGCACCTGCTGTTCCACCTGTTCCACCCGGACGAGCCCGAGGTCGAGCACGTCGTCTTCTCCGAGATCATGCCCGCCCTAGAGCGTGGCGAGGCCGACCTCGGCATCTGCATCCACGAAGGGCGCTTCACCTACGAGGCCAGCGGCCTGACGCTGGTCGAGGATCTCGGCGTGCGCTGGCACGCGGAGACCGGCGTCGCGCTGCCGCTCGGCGGCATCTTCGCGCGACGAGCGCTGGGCCCCGAGACCCTGGACGCGGTGCAGGATGCGATCGCGCGCTCGATCGCCTACGCCCGCACCCACCCGGAGGAGGCGTTGAGAACGATGCGCGCGCACGCTCAAGAGCACAGCGACGACGTCCTGCGCGCGCACGTCGACCTCTACGTCAACGCGCAGACCGAGCGCCTCGACGCGGCCGGCGTCGCGGCCATCGGGCGGCTCGAGGACGAGGCCCGACGTGCCGGGCTGCTCGCGGCCGACGCTCCGCGGCTCGAGGTGCTCGCATGAGCGGGCGACTGTTCCACCTCGCGCTGCCGGGCCCGTGGCGCTCGGCCGAGCCCGCCGCCGACTGGGCGCCGCCGTCGCTCGCGAGCGAGGGCTTCCTGCACTTCTCCTTCGCGGAGCAGCTGGCGGGAACCCTCGAGGCGCACTTCGCGGGCCAGGACGAGGTCTGGCTGCTCGAGATCGATCCGAACGGGCTGGGCGAGGACCTGAAGCTCGAGCCGTCGCGCGGAGGCGCGGACTTCCCCCACCTCTACCGCGCGCTAAGGCGCGACGAGATCCTGGGCTGGTGGCGCCTCGTGCGCGCGGCGGATGGTCGCCTCGCGGCGCCCGAGCTGGACGGGGACGCGCGCCTCACGGGCGCGCCGCCGACGGGTCCCGCCTGATGCGACCTGCGCTTCAGTCCGCGAAGCGCAGCTCGAGGCCGCTCGTGACGACGCGCGAGCCCTCGCCGTCGCGCACGAGGACGACCTCGTAGAGCCGGTCGTAGTCCGATTCGGGGATCATCGGGCCGTACTTCGGATGCTCGGTCAGCTCACGCGCCGTGCCCGCCCCGAGAGCGGCGAACAGGTTGGGCGTGGTGTTCGAGTGCCCCGCGACGACCGCGACGCTGCCGCCGGGGAGCCCGGCGAGACGCTCCGCGAGCTCGTCGAGCGCGCCGCCGTCGTAGCTCGCGACCTCGAGGCCGCGGACCTTCGCGATCGGCGCCACCGTCGCGCGCGTGCGCTTGAGCTTCGTGGAGAACAGGTGGGTGACGTCCGCCGCCGCCAGCATGCGCCCGAGCGCGGCCGCGCGCTCGACGCCCGCCGCAGTCAGCTCCGGGTCCCCCGGGTTCTCCTTCGACTTCTCGGCGTGACGCACGAGGAAGACGCGCACGACGCTGGGGGCCTTGCTCGCGGCCTGCTGCGCGGCGGAGGCGGAGGCCTCACCGCTCGAGGCCAGCGGCCCGGAGGCGAGCAGAGCTCCGAAGCCGGCGAAGAGCAGGAAGAGGAGCGAGAGGCGGACGGCGCGGTGCGAGGTCGGACGGAGCACGTCGTTCGGGGGCAGGGGTGTGGGGAGCGCTGCGGGCGTCGCGCGCGACGCAGGCCCCGGGGGCGACGACCCCGATGGAGTTCGGGGTCAGCGCGGATCGAAGCCGCAGCCTACCGCTCGCCGCGCGACGATTCCGCCCCCGTAGTGGATCCACGGCTCTCCGAGCCACCCGCGGGCCTGGAAACGCGCGGCGCCGC
>CAYGST010000153.1:0-4181 GCA_964352415.1 uncultured Planctomycetaceae bacterium
GTTCGCAGGCGGCCGGCGCCAGTCCATCGATCTTCGTGACCTCGTCGCCGCGCCGCACCCCGGCCAGGTCCGCCGGCCCGCCCTCGAGGATCCAGGTGGCGTGGTAGCGCCCGTCGAGCAGAACGAGCTGAATCCCGAAGCGCGGCGTGCTCTTGCCGAACAGCTCCGCGCCGAGGCGGTGGTAGGACTCGATGCTGCGCAGCGCGAGGTGGCTGCTCGGGATCTCGGCGAGCAGGCGACCGATCACGGCCCGTTCTTCGGCGCGCGTCTCGGCGGCGCGCGCCAGGTCCCGGTATGGCGCGGCGAGGCCCGGCAGGGAGTCGACGCGGAACTCCTCGTCGAAGTACCAGCGCTCCAGCATCGCGACCACCTGATCGAAGACGTCGCCGGCTTGCTCGACCGCCGATTCGACCGGCGCAGTGGGTCCGTCCTGATGGGAGCCGAAGAGGAGAAGCGTCGACAGAAGGAGCGCGTTGGCGTGCATTGGGCTGCGAGGTCGAGTCGGGGATGGGCGGGGCTGCGAGAAAGCGCCGTTACGGCTCGGCCCCCGGACTATTGCGCGTCGACCGCTGCCGGTTCCCTGGCGCAGGCCCCCGAGCCGCCACGGGTGGCGCTCAGCCCGGAACGGATCCCGTCTCGCAGCGCCGCCGCAGACCTTCTGCCTCCAGGGTGACAAGGCGTTGCAGCGTGCCCCGCAGCAGCGGCCAGAGCACACGCGCGACCAGCCCGGAGAGCTCGACCGTCAGCGTCACTGAGGTGCCGCCGTCCGCCAGCGGTTCGAGACGATGCGTCGCGACCGTGTGCGCGCCGGGTGCGCGGCTCTCCCAGGTGAACGCCAGCCCGTCGTCCATTGCGGTCACGGTCCAGACGGCGCGCGGCGAACGCGGCTGTCGGATCGCGGCGCGGCTCCCGACGGTGAAGGGTCCCGAGTCCAGGCGTTCGACCGAGCGCATCGACGCGGTCCACTCGGGCCAGCGCTCGATGTCCACGGTCACCTGCCAGACACGCTGCACGGGAGCTTGGATGTCGATCGTCGTCTCGTAGCGCATGGGGTGTTCGCCGGTCCTCGACCCCGTCAGCGGGGAGCCTCGCGTCTTCACTGCGCGTACGCCTGAACCTCCGTCAAGCGACTGAAGCTCGGGAAGGTGAGGCCGTGGCAGCCTTCGGTGCGCAGGATCAGAGCGGCGACTTCGCGCGGCTCGAAGACGTGCGTGACGAAGCTCTCGTCGCCGCGAGTTCCCTCCCCGGCTCGGCCGACCGGCTCCCAGGCCTGGCCGTCCGCCGTGACGAACAACTCGTAGACCTCGTGGCTCCCGTTCACAGCCGCCTCGTGCACGACCACGCGTGCGACGACTCCCGGCTCCGTGAAGTCGATGCGGATGTCGAGCGGCGCCGGCTTCGTCGGGAAGCCGAGGAAGTGGTCGAAGCGATCCGTGAGGCCGTTGGTGAGTCGCTGAGGCCCGAAGTGCGGTTGGCTGGCGCCGCGGCTCGGGGTCACGCGCGCCAGGAACGCGAGGTTGTCCTTCTGCGTGTCCGCCGGTGCGACGGGGAGCTCGGGTAGTCGGAAGCCCGAGACCCGCTCGAGGCGCGGCAGGACGCTGCGCTGTCGCTCCTGAAAGTCCGCGAAGTCGGACTCACCAGCGCGATTCCAGGCCGCGGCTGCGATCGCGGCGATGCGCTCCGCGCAGAGCGGCAGCAGGTTCTCCTCGCGTCCTTCCCACCAGGGCATGCAGAAGCCGAGGAGCCCCTCACGAGTCGTCGTTCGGTGTGGCTCGGCGAAGGTCGCCATGTCGTGGTTGACGTGCGCGAAGCGCTGCACGTCGAACGAATAGAGACGCTCGAGGTCGACGGCCGTGAACATCGTGCGCGGGTAGTGGTCGACGATGTAGAGCGGATCCCATGCGGCGTTGACGACGTCGTAGCCGGCATCGAGCATCGACTGGGCCGAGACGTTCACGGTCCGCCAGTTCATGTGCACGACGCTCTCGTCGACCTTGTTCTCTCCCACGCCGAGCTGCGGTCCCTCCCACACGATCGTGCGGCGCCCACGCGAGCGCACGAAGGCGTTCAGGCGGTTCAGGAAGTCGCGCTGAGTCTCCTCGGGGACGCCGTAGGCCTCGTCGCCCCCCACGTGCACGTAGGGTGACGAGGAGAACACGCTCATCATTTCCCCGAGGAGCGTCTCCACGCCAGCTTGGGCCTCGGGCGACGTCGCGAGCTCGGTCGGGTTCGTGCCGAAGACTTCAGGGTAGGCGCTCCGCAGGATCGTCGAGTGCCCGGGCACATCCAGTTCGGGGATCACGGTGACCCCGCGCGCCTGGCTGTAGGACTCGAGGGCGGCGAAGTCCTCCCAGCTCCAACCGGCACGTTCGTCGGCGAGCTTGGAGAACGCTCGCGACGGCCAGGAGCAGAGCTGGTCGTCGGCGAGGTGCAGCTGCAGGTAGTTGACCTTGTAGAACGCGAGCAGGTCGACGACGTGCCGCAGGGTCTCCGGTCGGTGGGGATTGCGGCCCATGTCGACCATGAAGCAGCGGAACGGCTGGTCCGGCCCGTCGACGATCGTGAGTTCGTTCCACTGCGCGCGGCCGTCGCGGATCTCCACGAGCTGCAGAAGCGTCGCCGCGGCCTGGGCTGCTCCCTGCGGCGTCGAAGCCGTGACCTCCAAGCCGCCCTCGGCTGGCTGTACGCGGTAGGTCGCGCCCTCCTGCAGCGCGCCCTCGCGGAAGGTGAGCTGCGCCCCGTCCTCGACGAGCTCCAGCTGCTCGACACCGAGGCGCCGGAGTCCGGACAGGAAGGCCTCGACCTGGGGTTCGAAGGCCGCGCGAGCGCAGCGCACGCGCTGGACGCCCGTCTCGGCGAGGCGCGCGCCGTGCGGCCAGGGAGCCTCGCGCATGGCCTTGGGGGTCGGGACTACCTGGGCCTCGGCGGAGGCGAGGGGCCAAAACGCCAGGCACAAGAGCAGGTAGGGCGCGCGCTGGCGCCGCACTTCGTGGCCTCCACGGCCGCTCGCGCAGCTTGCGATGCTCGTCGTCATCGCTGCAGCGTAGACCGCCGGGCCCGCGGAAGCGACGGCGCGCGCGGACCTTCCATGTGCGCCGATGCTAGCGCGAGAAGGTGGTCGCTTCGTCCTGGACCACGTGGCACTGCACGCAGTTCTCGCGTTCGGGGTGCGTCGTGCGAATCTCCTCGCGCGCGGCGGGCCCCGAATGGCAGGCGAGGCAGTTCTCGTGCATCAGGAGCCCGTGCGGCAGCACCGGCGGCGCGCCGTCGTAGGCGCGCGCCCCGGGACGCAGGTCCTGCGGCAACCCGGCGAACGTGTTGGCGACGAACTTCGCGTCGGTGGTGCGGAAGACGTGGCACTGCTCGCAGCGGCTGAGCGCGGAGAGCCCCTCGGTGCGCTCGTGCGGTGAAGGCGGCGCGAAGCCCACGTCCGCGACGTCCATGCCGCGCTCGTTGTGGCAAGCGATGCAGTTCATCCCCATCGGCTGGTGCGGGATCACGGGTGGCGCTCCGTCGTAGGCACGACGCTTCGCCCGCTCGAGTGGGGTTGTCTTGAGCGCGCCATCGCGTCCGGCAACCGGCACGCTCGGTCCTTGGGCGGCGGAGTCGCCTCCGTCCTCCGAGCCGCCGCAGGCGACCAGAGAGACCGCGAGCAGAAGGGCGAGTCGCTTCACCCGCGCACCGCCTCGACGCGCACGGCGCACTTCTTGTAGTCGGGCTCCTTGCTGATGTTGTCCATCGCGTCGAGGGTCAGCTCGTTGATGAGCAGGTTCTCGTCGAAGAACGGCACGAAGATCGATCCGCGCGGCGTCGCGCCGCGGCCGTCGATACGTGCCGAGATCTCCAGGGAGCCGCGACGGGTTACGAGGCGAACCTTCTGGCCCTCCTGCACGCCCAGCTCCTGCGCGTCGGCGCGGTTGATCTCCACATAGGCCTCGGGCATCGCCTGGTGCAGCTCCGGAACGCGGCGCGTCATCGATCCCGTGTGCCAGTGCTCGAGGACGCGCCCCGTGCACAGCCAGAGGGGATACTCGGTGTCGGGCACCTCGGCAGGGGGCTGGTAGGGACGGAGCCAGAACGCGGCCTTCTCGCCGTACTTCTTCGCCTTGTAGAAGTGCACGCCCTTTTTCTTGGCGTACGGATCGTGCCCTTCCGCGTAGCGATAGCGCGTCTCCTTCCCA
>CAYGST010000153.1:4191-9705 GCA_964352415.1 uncultured Planctomycetaceae bacterium
GAAGGCGGCCTTCTCCCCGTACTTCTTGGCCTTGTAGAAGTGCACGCTCTTCTTCGCGTAGGGGTCGTGGCCCTCGGCGTAGCGGTAGCGAGTCTCCTTGCCATCGACGACGGGCCAGCGCAGGCCGCGCGCCTCGCGCAGCTGGTCGTAGGTCGCGAGGTCCTTGCCGATCCCGACGGTGAACGAGCGGTACTCGTCGAACATCGGGCGGTGCCAGTCGCCGCCTTCTTCCTCGGCCCAGGGAAACAGGTGCCCCATGCCCATGCGCCTCGCGACCTCGATGATCTGCCAGGCGTCCTCCTTGGCCTCGCCGGCGGGCTCGATGAGCTTGTCCCAGTGCTGAGTGCGCCGCTCGGTGTTGCCGAACATGCCCTCGCGCTCGATCCAAGCGGCGGACGGCAGGATCAGGTCCGCCTGGTCGGTCGTCGGAGTCGGGTAGATGTCGCTGACCACGAGGAACGAGCCTTCCGGCTTCGTCACCCGGTGCAGGTTCGGCATCGACACCCAAGGGTTCGTCGTCTGCACCCAGAGGCACTTCAGGTCGCCACGCGCGAACGCGCGGAACATGTCGACGGCGTGGTAGCCGGGCTTCGCGGGGATCGTCCCCGCTTCGAGGCCCCAGATCTCCTCGGTGCGCTGGCGGTGCGCCTCGACCGTCACGAGCATGTCGGCCGGCAGGCGGTTCGACAGGGTGCCGACCTCGCGCGCCGTTCCACAGGCCGACGGTTGACCCGTCAGACTGAACGGGTTCGAGCCGGGGCGCGAGATCTTGCCGGTGATCAGGTGCAGGTCGGTGATCAGGTTGTTCATCCACGTGCCGCGGACGTGCTGATTGACGCCCATGCACCACAGGCTGACCGTGCCACGCTGCGGGTTGCCGTAGAGCTCACCCAGCGCGCGGATCAGGGCCTCCGGTACGCCGGTGATCGCGCTGACCTTCTCGGGCGTGTAGTCCTCGAGAAAGGTCTCGAGCTCCTCGAGGCTGGAGGCGCGCCCCTCGTCCTTGAAGGTGTAGCGCTCGTTGGTGTCCTCCTCGACGCCGTACCCGATCGCATCGAGGTCCTCGATGCCCCGCTTGAAGACGATGTTCTCCTCGACGAACTTCTGGTCGACCTTACCGTTCGCGACGATCAGGTGCAGGATGCCGTTCGCGAGCGCCAGGTCGGAGCCCGGCGTCATCTCGATGTAGGTGTCGGCGTAGTGCGAGGTCGCCGTGCGGCGCGTCGCGATGTCGACGATGCGGACGTTCGGGTCCTTGCGCTTGTGCTCGAGGATGCGGCTGAAGAGCACCGGGTGCATCTCCGCCATGTTGTTGCCCCACAGCACGAAGTCGTCCCCGAGCTCGAAGTCGTCGTAGCAGCCCATCGGCTCGTCGCTCTGGAACTGCGTCATGAAGCCCATGACGGCGCTCGCCATGCAGAGGCGAGCGTTGGGGTCCAGGTGGTTGCTGCGCAACCCGCCCTTGACCCACTTGAGCGCGGCGTAGCCATCGAAGATCGTCCACTGACCCGAGCCGTACATACCGACGCTCTCGGGGCCGAACTCCTCCAGCGCGTCCCCGTAGCGCGAGGCGATCATGTCGAACGCCTCGTCCCACGAGATGGCCTCGAGGCTCCCGTCGGCCTGGCGCGCGAGCGGCTTCGTGAGCCGGTCCGTGCCGTAGAGCATCGCAGGCAAGTGGTAGCCCTTGACGCACAGGAGGCCCTTGTTGACCTCGGCCTTCTCGTCGCCGCGGACGGCGACGGCCTTGCCGTCCTTGACCGCGACCTCGACGCCGCAGCCAGTGCCGCAGTAGCGACACGGAGCCTTGCTCCAGGTGACGTCCCCCTCCACCGGGGCGAGCGCGCCCGAGGTCGTGAGGAGTTCGGCCTTCGCCTGGTCCGAGGCGGAGAGGGCGACCACGCTGGACGCCCCGAAGATCAGGGATCTGCGACTGAGGGATTCCATAGCTCTATTCGTTCTCGAACCAGGCGTGCTCGGGGCGCGCGAGGATGTCGTCGATGACCTCGCGAACAGCGTTCGCTCCGTCGGCGTCGTCGTGCTCTTCGGCGTGGTCCGCGATCTCACGGGCCTGCGGGATGAGCTCCTGGTAGAAGCGCTCGGCGACCTCGTACATGCCGTGCCAGTGGGCGTAGTCGGGCGCCATCATCGAGGCGCCGTGGCGCGCGCGCCGGCCCTCGTGGTGCCAGAGGTAGAACCAGGTCCACTCGATCTCCTCGTCGAACTGCTTGGCCGTGATGAGGCCGTTCGTCTTGAGAGCGTCCATGATCATGGTGCCGGGCTTGGCGAACTTCTCGTTGTAGAGCACGACGAAGTCGTCGTACTGCTTGTAGAAGCCGTTCAGGTACGTGCTCGTGTGGCAGTGCGAGCAGACATCCTTCATGCGCTGGCGCTTGGCCTGCCAGGTGTCCGCGACCAGCTCACGCCGAACCGCCGGGTCCTTCTCCTTGATCACGGCCCCGTTGATGTCCGTGTCCATGCGCAGGCTGATCGGCGGACGGTTCGTCCAGGAGATCCGCTCGCCCGGGTCGTGGGTGACCTTGCCACCGTTGCGCATGTGGCCGGACATATGGCAGGTCGCGCAGGTCGGGGCCTGGGAGTAGTCCTCGCCGAGGACCCACTCCTTGCTGTTCAGGTTCATCTCGTCCTTGAGGTCGCGGTAGGCGACGCCGTGCTTGGACTCCTCGTAGATCTCCTTCTGCGGGTGATCGGGGCCGAGGTGGCACTTGCCGCAGTTCTCGGGCTGGCGCGCGCGGCGGGGAGAAAAGTCGTGGCGGGAGTGACAGGCCGAGCAGGAGCCGGCGCTGCCGTCGAGGTTCAGACGACCGATACCGGTGTTCGGCCAGGTGCTCGCGTGGAAGACCGGGCGACCGTCATCGGTGCGCAGGATCTTCGCGACGGCGTCGAGGTTGGTCGGTTGGCCATTCTCGTCGGGGGCCAGCTCGTCCATCGTGATGAGGGAGCCATCGGTCCCCTCGATCGCGACCTTGCTGCCGTGGCACTGCATGCAGCCGACGGCGACGCTGGCGCCGCCGTTGACCATGTCGACCGAGTCCCCCGGCGTGGGCGAGTGCGGTGCAAAGGGCATGCGGGCGCCCTCGACGGTCTCGGCGAGGAAGTTGTCGAGCGAGGCCAGGATGTTCCCCGCCGCGGCGTGGTGGCTCGCCTCGAACTCGTCGAACACCTGCTGGTGACAGCGGGCGCAGTCACGCGGCGTGACGATCGTGGCGATCGACTTGCCGTAGTGATCGAAGGCGTCCGCATCCTTGGGGTCCGCGAGGTGGCACTCGTAGCAGCCGACGCCCGCCGTGGCGTGGTTGCTGCCCTTCCAGTGGTCGATGATCGCCGGCGTCGACTGGACGTGGCAGTCCACGCAGGCCTTCGACGAGTCGGGCACGATGACGTGCACCTCCCCGATCCCGGCCTCGGCGCGGCGCCGGGTGACCTCCGTGTACTGAACGAACACGAGGGAGAGCAGGAAGAGGAACCCGAGGATTCCGATGACGGTTTGCTTGGCGCTGAGGCTCATGTCCGATGCGTGGGGATCAGTGCTCGACTGCGGCTTCCCAGAGGGTCAGGCCGATGATCAGGAGGGTTCCGACGATGCCGATCCAGACGCTGGCTTCGGAGCGAGGCCAGCGCTTCTCGAGGAAGGCGTCGATGAACGGCCAGACGAACATCGTGAAGACGATGAAGCCCAGGGAGAGGATCGCGGCCGTGCCCGAGAAGAGCTTCAGCCAGCGGAAGGCGACGTAGAAGAACCACTCCGGCTTGATCACCTCGGGGGTGGTCAAGGGGTCCGCCGGCGGCCCCATGGTCGCGGGCAGGATCGTGGAGAGGGTCGTGAGCAGGATCATGATGACGAGTCCCATGATCAGCTCCGTGTACAGATGGTCCGGGAAGAAGTTGAAGCTCCCGCGGTCCTTCTCGGGATGCTTCTCGTCCACGAACTCGGTGACGCCCTGCAGGCGGATCAAGGTCACGTGGACCGCGATCAGGATCACCATCAGCGTGGGGAGCACCGCCGCGTGCAGCAGGAAGAAGCGCGACAGCGTGCGGTCGTTGTACTCCTCCCCGGCGAGGAGCAGCTGCTTGGCGAGGCCGCCGACGACGGGGACGCCATCAGCGATGTTCGCCCCCACCGTCGCGCCCCAGAAGCTGAGCTGCTCGTAGACGAGGCTGTACCCGGTGAAACCAACGGTCAGCGTGCACACCAGGAGGCACATGCCGATCATCCAGTTGATCTCGCGCGGCTTGCGGTAGGCGCCGGTGAAGTACACGCGTAGCTGGTGCAGGATCACGGACGCGACCATCAGGGTCGCTGCCCACTTGTGCAGGCTGCGCACGAACCAGCCGAAGGAGGCCTCCTCGGTGATGTAGCGCACCGATTCGTAGGCGGTCTCGGGAGCTGCCTGGTAGTAGAACGCCAGCAGGATGCCCGTGACGATCTGCACGACGAACAGGTACGCAGGCGTTCCGCCGAGACAGAACCACCAGCGCTTGAGGTGATTCGGGACCGGTTCGTTCGTCAGCTCGCGGAGCTCGTCGCCGGTGATCGGCACGCGCTCCTGGATCCATCGGACCAGGACGCCCATGTCAGGCGAGCTCCCCGCCACAGCAGTCGGGGCCCAGGCACGGGTCGTGCCCCGCTCCAGGCGCCGGCGGCGTGTCGTCGAGCTGCATGGCGGTCGCACCGCCGAGCGTCTCCACGGGGACCTCGATGTAGAGCAAGCCGCTCTCGATCTTCAGGGGGAACTGCGGCAGCGCCTGGTTCGCCTCCTTCGGCGGCCCTCCGGTCGGCTTTCCGGCGGGATCGAATGTGCCGTTGTGGCACGGGCAGAAGAAGCGGGCGTTGACCGCCTCCCAGTGAACCTGGCAGCCGAGGTGCGGGCAGGTGCTCGAGAGGGCGACGAAGTCCTCCACGCTTCCGCTCAGCCCTTGCCGCGCCACCGCGATCCGCTGTCCGGACGGGGAGCGATAGGAGACCGAACTGCCATCCGCGAGTTCATCGGCGCGGGCGACGAACAGCCACGCGCGCTTGCCCGGTCCGCTCGGGAAGAGGTAACGCGCACCGATCGCGCCGGCCGCGCCGTAGCTCGTCAGGAGTCCGGCGGCCATCAGGCCTCCGGTCATCACTCCGCGGCGACCAGGATCGGTCACCTCAGGGGGTTGGTCATCGGGCATCGAAAGCCTCGTTCGGGGCGAGAACGTCTGCTTGTGGAGAGTTCGAAGCACCGCCTTCAGCCGGGTCGGGAGAGGCGAACTCCGGGATCGCCACGTTGCGCCTCCCGCGGGGGCCTCGCAAGGGAAATCGGACGGTTCCGTCCGCTGAACGGCGCGCGTCACGGGCGCGCTCATCGCCCCGTTCGCGCTCCTCGGCCCGGACTACGACGACGAGCTGGAGCGCGTCTACACCTCCTAAAGGCCTACATGCGCGCCCTGTTCCAGCGGGGCTACGAGCTGGCCCGCGACGGCTCCCCGTGGAAGACCGAGCCCGAGCAGTTCTACGACTGA
>CAYGST010000154.1:0-9696 GCA_964352415.1 uncultured Planctomycetaceae bacterium
CCCCAGTTGATGTTGCCGTTGATGCTGCCGCTGACGCCGAAGCCGAAGGAGGAGTTGCAGAGCACGTTCACGTACGCGATGCCGCCGCCCAGGCTCGCACCCGAGATGAAGTGCGACAGGTTGGCCGAACCGGGCATGTTGCCCGCCCAGGCCGCGCGAAACTCGTCGAGCAGATCCCCGGCATCGCCGCCCGTGTCCTGGGACGTCCACGGGTCGCTCGAGTTCGAGTACACGCCGAGATGAGCGATCGAGAGCGTGCACTGCACGTCCGTGAAGTACTGATCGCTGACGGCCGCGATCAGCTGGGTCACGTAGTTCGTGGTGTCCTGCACGGAGCCGAACTTCTGGTAGAGCTGGTAATCGGTCTCGATCGCGATCCGACAGTCCGCGGCGGTCAGGTTCGCCACTTCTGGCAGCTCCGCTCCGAGGGCCAGTTGCCCGCTCGTGCCGGGCACCTCGCGAACGCCACCGCACAGGTCGCCCGTTCGGTCGAGGCCGAGGGCCAGCAGGTCCTCCTCGTGCACGACGCGGCAGACCATCTGTCCGGTGGGACTGCTCTCCGCCTCGGTGAAGAGGTGCACCACGCGGCCGGGTACGTCGTCCAGCTCCAGGAATCCCTGGGGTCCCGAGGGGGAGAACGAGAGGAAGGCGCGCGAACCGGGCAGCTCCAGAGCGGAGCCCTTCCACACCGAGACGTCCACCAGCGCGCCGCTCAGTCCTCCGGGGACCGGCACACCGTCGACCACCAGCTGGGCGCCCGCGGCGATCGGCAAGCGCACGCGCTCGAGCTCCAACGTCAGCTCGCCGTGCCCGGGCACGGGAAAGCCGTGCAGTCGCGCCAGGTCGTAGGACTCGAGCTCCGCCAGCGAAGGCAGGTCCAACGCCAGCGCCACTCCGGGACCCTCGATGGACTCCGCGTGTGCGGTCAGCGGCGTCGCGATGTCCTCGGCGGACGCGCTGCTGGGCGCGGCGAGCGGCGCCAGCTCGATCTCGATCGCGAAGTCGGTCGCATGCGCGCCGCTGAGAACCGGAGTGCCCAGCGCCATCGAGCTGCTCCCCACGTTCGAGATGCGCAGGTGGGTGCCGGCGTTCGGTCCCGCATCCACGACCTGGTTGCCGAGGTCGACGGCGTCGTCGTGGCTCAGGCTGACCTCGACGCCGCTCGCCCCGTGACTGGTGACCAGGGAGGCCATGCCGCTGATGTCGTCGTCCGTGATCGTCAGCGCGTACTCGTCGTTGACGCCGAGCACGGCGCCCGCCGAGGGCGACGACAGCCCGAGCACGACGACCTCCGCCAGCTCCGGGTCCGCGTCGTCGAGGACGTTCAGGGTGATGTTCTGCGAGTCGCCGTCGGGGCTGCCCGCGGTGAACGTGACGTTCCGGGTCGCGAACGCGGCGTAGTCGAAGCCGGAGCTGGCCGAGCCGCCGCCGATGTCGGAGAGCACGACGCTGACGTCGACGCCGAGGCTGGCGCCGCCGGGGAGGTCCAGCTCCACCGTCACGTCGTGCGGCGCGCTCGCTTCGTCGGCGGTGGTGCCGCTGCCCGAGTCGAAGCGCACCGTCGCCACTTGCCCGTCCTCGATCGTCGCCGTGAAGCGCGGAACGGAGCCGACGCTGCCCGATGTGGGGTTCCGCAACTCCAGCACGACGGTCTCGTCGGCGCCCTCGATGACGCTGTCGCCGATGGACGACAAGGTGACCGTGCGGAAGTCCCCGTCGATCGAGCCGGCGGGGAAGGTCACGCTCTGGGTTCCGAACGCGACGTGATCCACGCCGGAGGTCGCGGTCCCGCTGCCGAGCTCGACCACGTCGAGGTCGATGTCGGCGTCGAGCGGCCCCACCGGCGCCTGCAGTCGCACGCGGACCTGGAGCGGGGCGCCGCCCTCGCTCAGCGTCGCGCCTGGTGTGTCGAAGACGAACGAGTCGCCCACGGCCACGGCGACCGAGCCACCGCCGCCTCCTCCGCCGCTGCACGACGCGACCACTGTGCACGCCAGCGCGAGCCCTGCTCCCCAGACCGATCTTTGACTCAATGCCCCAACCCTCATCGATTCCCCCTCGAACGAGTTTCCCGAGGGTTCGTCGTCCAGGGCCGCTGGCGATCTGGAGGGGAAGCGAACTTCGTCCGGCCGGACCGCGCCAGGAGCCCATCCGGGGCGCGGCGGCGGAGCAAGCGTGATCGCCTCGCCGGGGATCCTTGCACTGTCCCGCAGCGTCATGGTCACGTTGCGCGCGATCAGGGTCGCTCTTTGGGCGTGGGGGAGCCTCGTGTACGGTTGCGCGCCCCGTGCTCCCCAGACGTCGAGAGACCCCCATGGCAGTGAACCGAGCCACCCAACGACAGCGCTGCGAACCCAGGCGCTCCTCTCTGAAGACCGTGCTGCTCGCGTCCCTGCTCGGCGCTTGTGCCGCAACGTCTTCACCGGTCGCCCCCCAACCCAATTCAAGGGCGTCCTACGCCGACCTCGTGGCCCTGTTCGAGGACTGGCGCGCGTTCGAGCAGCCGCCGCTGCGTGACGGCGCTCCCGACTACACAGCTCCCAGGATGAGCGCCGCGCACGGCGAGCTGGCAGCCTACCGCGCGCGTCTCGACGCGATCGATCCCTCGCTCTGGGCGGTCGAGCAGCAGGTCGACTGGCACCTCGTGCGGGCGGAGCTGAACGGGTTCGACTTCAACTGCCGCGTGCTGCAGCCCTGGGCCCGTGACCCGGCGTTCTACAAGTCGGTCTGGACCTACCAGAGCGACGTGCCCGGGCACGAGGGTCCGACGCACCACGACGTGCTGGAGCTGTGGACCTACGCGTTTCCGTTGACCCCGGCAGAGGAAGCGCGCCTCACCGAGGACCTGCGCGGGATTCCGCCGCTGCTCCTGCAGGCGAGGAGCAACCTGACCGGCAACGCCCGCGATCTCTTCGTGGCCGGCACGGAGACGATCCGCGATCAGAGCGTCGATCTCGAGGACCTGGGCGAGCGGTTGGGCAGCGGCGCGAGCGCCGAGCTGCGGACGGCTTTGCGTGAGGCGCAGTCGGCGACGCGGGCGCTGGTCGCGTGGCTCGAGCAGGAGGCGCCGTCGAGGACGGGGCCGTCCGGCATCGGGAAGGAGGACTACACCTGGTACCTGCAGAACGTGCACCTCGTTCCGCTGACCTGGGAGGACGAGGTGCTGCTCCTGACGCGCGAACTCGATCGCGCCTGGTCGTCGCTGCGCCTCGAGGAGGCGCGCAATCGCGAGCTCCCCGAGCTCGTCGCGGCCACGAGCCCCGCGGAGTACGACCGGCTCGCGGACGCGTCCGCCACCAAGCTCATGGCGTTCCTCGAGGACAAGCAGGTGATGCCCGTGAAGCCGAACATGGAGCCCGCACTGCGCGAGCACCTCGGCAGCTTCGTGCCGGAGGCCGAGCGGAACTTCTTCTGGATCACGGCGCACTACGACCCGACGCCGCTGTACACGCACTTCTACCACTGGTGGGACCTGGCGCAGATCCGCGACGAACCGCACGCGAGCCCGATCCGGCGCGGCGCGCTGCTCTACAACATCTTCGACAGTCGCTGCGAGGGCGTCGCCACCGGCGTCGAGGAGATGTTCCTGCACGCCGGTCTGCACGACGACAGCCCGCGCGCGCGGGAGATCGTCTGGATCCTGCTCGCCCAGCGTGCGGCGCGCGGGCTCGGCTCGCTCTACGCCCACGCGAACGAGCGGACGATGGAGGAGGCGGGGAGGGTTCACGTCGCGTGGACGCCGCGCGGCTGGATGAGCACGGAGCCCGAGCTCCTGCAGTTCGAGCAGCACCTGTACCTCAGGCAGCCGGGCTACGGGACGAGCTACGTCACCGGCAAGTACCTCTTCGAGCGCCTGCTCGCCGAGTGCGGTCAGCAGGCGGACGCGCGCGGCGAGACCTTCGTGCTCTCCGACTTCTTCGCGGAGATGAACGCCGCCGGTTGCATCCCCTTGTCGCTCATTCGCTGGCAGATGACGGGCGACGAGAGAGAGGTCCGCGCTCTGGCCGGCGAGGCACCCGTGAGTCTCGCGGAGGATCGGCTGTGAGACGAATCAACCTCACCCTCGGGCTCGCCGTTCTCGCGACCAGCTGCGGCGCGACCGGCTCCGGGCCAGCGGCGTCGCCGGTGGAGACCGGGCCCGCGCCCCTCACGGTCGAGCAGATTCTAGCTCGGCCCGGCTTGACCGGGACTGCACCGACGTCCGTCGTCTGGTCCCCGGACAGCGCGCGCCTCGCGTTCCTGTGGTGCGAGCCCGGCGAGTCGCGCCGCGAGGTCTGGGTCCTCGAAGCAGACGGGACGGGACTGCGCCAGTTCACGCAGGCAGAGGCTGCGCCCGCCGGTGTTCGCGAGTTCGCCTGGATGCCCCACGGGAAAGGAGTGTTGCACCTGCGCTCCGGCCTGCTCGAGCGCACGCGACTCAACGGCTCCATGGATCGCTCGTCCGCGGTGGGCAGCGACGCCTCGAATCTCCAGGTCTCCCCGGACGGCAAGTACGCGTCGTACCTGAGCGGCGGCGACCTCTGGTTCCTCGAGCTCTCGTCGGGAAGCACCTCCCGCGTGACGAGCGCCGCGGTCCCGACGATCTCGAGCCTGACCGCTGGCCGTTACGCGCGGCGCGACGTCGAGGTCGGTCCCTACGTCTGGGGCGGGCCCACCTACGCCTGGTCACCGGACTCGCGAACGATCGCAGTCCATTACGTCGACAGGCGGCACCTGCCCGTCGTCCCGTTCCCCGACTACCTCGCGGCGGAGACCGCTGCGAACCCGGTGCGGCGCGGCTATCCCGGCGACCCGAACGAAGCTCGCACGGTCGGGCTGCTTCGGATCGACAGCGGCGAGCTCACCCTGCTCGATCTCCCGGACCCGACCGAGAACCGGATCGTCGACTTCTCCTGGTCGCCTCGCGGCGCGCTGCTGATCGATCGCGAGTCGGACACCGCTGTCGACCGCTGGCTCGACGTCGTGGACCCGGCGACGGGGGTGCGGCGCGAACTCTGGCACGATCATCGCGAAAGCCGCGTCTACACCTCGTCGGGCTCCGCCTGGCACGTGGACGGCGAGCGCGTCGTCGTGCTCGCGGACCTCGCCGATCGGTACGGCCTGTACCTCGTCGGTGGCGACCTCGTGGCGCCTCTGCCATTGACCAACCCCGCGTTCGACGTGACCGCGCCACCGCAGGTCGTCGGTGGGGGCGGCGCGATCGTGTTCCAGGCGAACGAGCCGAGCCCGCACGAACGCCATGTCTTCCGTCTCTCGCCCGGCGGAGGGCGGCCCGAGCGACTGAGCGTGCGCCCCGGTGAACACCGCGCCTACCCGTCGCCCGACGGCCAGGTGGTCGCGCTGCTGCACTCGGACGACCGAACGCCGACCGAGCTCTACCTGAAACGTGTGGGGGACGCGGGTCCTGCGCGGCGGATGACGCGCTCCACGCCGGACGAGTTCGAGGAGCGCGAGTGGGCGCGCGTGCGCTACGTCACGCTTCCGAGCCAGGTGGACGGGAGGGCCCTGCACGCCCGCGTGCTCGAACCGCCGACCCTCGCGCCGGGCAAGCGCTATCCGGTGCTCTTCGGGCCGATGTACTCCAATACGGTGCGCAACCGCTGGGGCGGCCGGTACGGTCTGATCCAGCAGCTGCTCGTGCAGCGCGGCTACATCGTGATCCAGGTCGATGTGCGCGGCAGCACGGGGTACGGGCGGGACTTCCGCGAGGCGTTCTTGATGGACTTCGCCGGCAAGGATCTGGAGGACGTCGAGAGCGCGGTGCGACACGTCGCGACCTGGTCGCACGTCGACCCCGAGCGCTTCGGCGTCTGGGGCAGCAGCTACGGCGGGACGCTCACGATCTACGCGCTGCTCAAGAAGCCGGGCCTCTTCCGGGCGGGCGTCGCGGCGGCCGCCGCCGTGGACCCGCACTTCTTCGGCGGCGACGACGTCGCCATCGTGCGGCGACCGCAGACGAACCCGGAGGCCTTCGCGCGCGGCGCCGCCCAGTACGCGGGAAACCTGGAAGACGCGCTGCTGATCATCCACGGCATGCAGGACCAGGTCGTGCCCTTCAAGACGACCGTCGTCCTCGCCGACGAGCTGATGCGCCAGGGCAAGGACTTCGACTTCGCCTTCGCGCCGCACGCGACCCACGGCTGGACGAGCCCGACGTACTCCGGTCGGTACCTCTTGAACAAGCTCGTTCAACACTTCGATCGGCACCTGGCCGTGCCCGAGTAGCGCGGGAGCGGCGCATCGCTCCGGCTCCGCCTTCACGTCGAAATCGGCGTCGATGTGAATGAGGATCGCGCTGCGCGATCGCCTGCCGCACCACGTCGACCTCCTGCAGTGCGAACCGAGGCGCTCGGCGGACTCACTCGGGAAGGACTTGCGGCAAGCCTTCCTGACCGCATGATGACTCCAGCCCGGAGGTTTCTGGCATGGCCAGTCATGCTGTGACCGCAAGTGGCCGCTGTTGGAGTGACTGCCAGACCTGGCTCATCGTCGCGCTCTCTCCCGAAACTCTCGTGGCCATGACCTCTCGCACTCGCGCCATCCTTGCACTGTCCTGCTTGGCACTCGTTGGGCTCATCGCCGTGCTCTTCTTCGAAGTCGAAGAGGTGTCGCTCGACGTTGCCGAGCTGACAGCGCCAGCGGAGGAGGTCTCCTCCAGCGACCTTCCCGATCTCGATCTGACGCCGAAAGGCTCCTCCGGAACGCGGTCGACACCCGAGCCGTCGCGATCGACGATCCAGATCGACATCGAAGGGGACGAGTTCACTTCGGGCATCCTTCGTCTGGTGGGACCAACGGATCGCTCGCCGAATCAAAAGCTCCCCGTTTCTTCACGAGTCGTCTTCGTTGTCGCTCAGCCCGGGACCTACACCGTCGAGGTCCCGGTGTTGGATGGGTTCTCGGTTCGTGGAGACCGGCGGGTCGCCGTCGCGCTGGGGGAGGAGTACTCCCTTCGGCTGCGAGTCGTCGCGGAGTGCCGCGTCCCAGTTCGATTCACCGACCACGATGGAGAGCGAATCACGGCCATCGGGAGATCGGACCTGGGGAACTTGCCAACCTGCGTGTCTCCACTGTTCGCCGTGGTGACGTCGGACAGCCCAGGCGAGGAGTGGCGGGGGGCGCTGCTCGATGACGAGGGAGGGGCCATCGCGTGGGAGAGCGGCTCCTTCACCGTCGGGCCGATGCTCTGGCTAGCCGGGGACCCAGCGGAGGAGTGGGTCAGCGGCATCGCAACCCAGGCCGAGCCTCCACCGTTCGTGGTGAGCGTGGTCGTGGGGCGAACCGTCATCGCCTCGCAGTGGGTGCGGTCCTGCAGCGACGTGGTGGAGTTCCGCATCTCGGAGAATCGGGTCTCGGAGATCCAGTTCAGCTTGGAGGGCCAGCTGTGGGACGTCGTGGCGGACGCCCCCGCCGTCGCTCCGGCCAACGCCCGCACAGCAGGTGGAATTGCCGTGCTCAGGGATCCCGAAGCGAGCACGTACTTCCTGGCTCCTGTCTCGAAGGACGGGAGCTTTCGAGTGGATCACCTTCCTCCCGGGACGTTGCACTTGCTCGTCGAACTCCCGGGCTATGAACGCAGGTTGATTCGCTTCACCGCGGAAGCCGGCCAGAGCAAGGACATGGGCAAGATCCCGCTGCGCAAGGCGACGATCGTCGCGGGCAGGATCACGTCGAGAGACGGAACGGGTGTGCAGGCCCCCATCTGGGTAGGGACCCTCGGGGAACAGGGCAGGGACATGGGCATCGGGAAGCTCCCCGACCAGGCCGTCAGTGAAGACGGCTACTTCGTCGTAGCAGGCCTCCCCCCAGAGCGACTCGTGATCGGCCTTCGTGCCAGCTCGCGCTGGTGCATGCAGCCCATCACCGTGGACACCTCGCGCGGGTCCGTGACGGATCTCGCGCTCACGCTCGAGGAGGGCGTGGTCCTGCGCATCGACGGCTCGAGCACGCTGCCGCGTGACACGCAGGTGTTCTTGGTGAACTCCTCGGGGCTGTGCGTGTGGAAGCGGAGGCCGGGCGAGTCAGGTCCGTGGGAGTTCCGGGTGGCGCCAGCGAAGTACGAGCTGGTGCAGGACGAGCTGCGCATCCCGGTGGACGCGCGCGCCGGTGGGGCGAGCGTGACCTTGGATTGACTCGCGGCCATGCGTCCCCGACAGCGCCGCGTGGCGCGGTGGCAGTCGAGGCCTTCGTCGCCGAAGCCGGCGCGCAACAACGGCGCACGGGAAGAAGGACCTCCCCAGAGCGTCGGAGTCGTGCCCCCCGGGATGCGGGGTGCGTGCCCATGTCCAGATGTTGCAACGGCAGTTGTTCCGCGCCTTTCCTGGCCCTCTTGCTGCTGGTCCTCGCCCAGCTCGGCTATGTCCCTGCCTGCAGTGGAGTCCTCCCGAACCTCCGTTCCGTGGAGGAACGAACCTCCGAGGCGACGCTCTTCCTCGCGCGCGACGAAGACCCTCCCATGCTCGGCGTGACGCTGGTTCGCCTGGAGCGCGGACCCTCGCCGGCGCGACGGGAGGATTGAGCCCCTTCTCTCTCGGCTTTGGCAGGTGCACGAAAAAACGCCGCGTCGATTCGCGGCGTTCGTCGCTCCCTCACGAAGAGGGGGGTGGCTCCCCGAGCAAGACTCGAACTTGCGACAAACCGGTTAACAGCCGGTTGCTCTACCAACTGAGCTATCGGGGAACACTGGCTCGGGAAGAGTAGCCTCGCGGCCGCTCCGGTCAAGCCGGCAGGGGCAGTTTTCGGCTGGCCCAGGGGGGGAACTGAAGGGCTCCGCCGGTTCGCCGTGCGGCGGGGCAGGCGGAGCCCTTCGCGCGGCCTACTGGCCGAGCTCCTCGGCCTTGCCCAGAAGTTCGGCGGGGTTGCGCGCGCCGCCGGGGCCGACGGACTCGGACCACAGGACCTTGCCGTCCTTACCGACCAGGACGGTGGCCCGGTCGCTGATGCCCGCTTCGTCCAGGAAGCAGCCGTAGGCGGCGGCCATCGCACCCTTGGGGTGGAAGTCGGCCAGGAGGGGGTAGCCGATGCCGTTGAAGCCTTCCGCCCACGCCTTGTGGGAGAACTTCGAGTCCACGGAGACACCCAGAACTTGGGTGTCGCAGGCGTCGAACTTCGCTTGTAGCGCGTTCAAGCCCGGGATCTCGATGCTTCAGGTCGGGGTGAAATCGAGCGGGTAGAAGACGATCAGCACGTTCTTCTTGCCCTTCATTTCGGAGAGGCGGACGGCGGAGTCGAGGTGGCTTTGCAGCTCGAATTCAGGCGCGTCGGCCCCCGGCGCGATGATGGCCATGGGAGTTGATTTGCGTAGAGGTTGGGAGGCGACGGGACGTCCGTCGCTGGCGCGAGAGTATGGCCCATGAAGCGGCCGGTCGGTCCCCCAGGAGTGGTGATCACGGCGATCCGCTCGGCTTCTCAGGCAGCTCAGCCCGCCATGGACTCTCCCGACCGGGCTGGGCTACAGTTCGGGCTCGCCGAAAGGCACCTCGCTCTCCGCCTCCAGCCGAATCGAGCTCATGACCCAAGCCCTCCGCGCCCTCCGCGCCCTCCGCGCCCTTCCGCTCCTGGCTCTCCTGACCCCCGCCCTGAACGCGGCGCCGCAGGAGAGCACGGAGACCGACCGCCCTGAGCCCCTCATCCTGTGGGAACCCCACGGCGGCCCGTTCCAGGAGCGAACGACGCTGACCGGGGACTGGGGCGGCG
>CAYGST010000155.1:0-7750 GCA_964352415.1 uncultured Planctomycetaceae bacterium
GGGATCCGGAGGGTGGTGCGAAGGCGCCACCGGACGTGGATGCTCTCGATGACCCTCGCCACGATCGGCTGGGCCCTCATCTGGACCTCGCTGGTCCTGACCCGCTGGGCTCCCGAGTGGGCGCCGAGGCCGGAGATCAGCTACGGCGTCTCGGGCGCCTTCGCCGCCGTAGGGCTCTTCTTCGCCCTGTTCTCGATCCGGGCCCAGCTGAGCTGGATCCTGATCTGCGTGGCGCCCCTCTTCGCGAACGTCAGCTTGCTCGCGCTGGAGACGGTCGTTCCGTGGCTGCTCGAGCCGCACGGCGAACAGGTCGACGGGGAGTCCAACGAGGCGTCCACTCTCGAAGGGGCCGCGGCGCGTCGGGACTGAGCGCTCACCCGCGGTCGGAACAGCGGCGACCTAGAGCGGCGTCGCCCAGAGCAGCATCAGGCCGCCCGTCGCCGCGGTGAAGACGGTCAGGATCAGGACCGCCCAGGCGACCCGGCCGTGTAGCTTGCGGCCCTTCGGGTTCTTGAGCGTGCGCAGACCCGTCACGACCGGCAGCAGGTAGGCCGCCGTGTTGACCTTCGCCATCGTGAGGTGGATCGGTGTGATCACGCCCGCCGACTCGAGGTCGTAGAGCTCGCCGAGCTCGAGGGCGTAGTAGATCGTGGCGACCAGCATCAGCACGGCGCTGGCGACGCTCGAGAGGTGCCAGACGCGCTTCGCCTTGTAGCCAGTGACCACGGCGCAGCCGAGAAACACGAGAGTCAGACCGAGACTGGCCAGGAATCCGGCGGTCGGGCTCAACTGCGCTTCTCCTTGCTGGCGCTCTCCATCTCCGTGGTCAGCTCACGACGCATCAGGTCGAACACGGCCTCGCGCGGGTCCTTGTTCTCGAACAGGATCGCGTGGACCTGCTCCGCGATCGGCAGCGCCTTGCCGCCGAGATCCGACTCGGGCCCGAACAGCGCCTTCGTCGTCCAGACGCCCTCGGCCACCATCGACATGCGGTCGAGGATCTGCTCAAGGGTCTCGCCCTTGCCGATCGCCTCCCCCACCGCGCGGTTGCGCGAGTGCTTGGAACAACAGGTCGTGACCAGGTCGCCGAAGCCCGCGAGGCCGAAGAAGGTCTCCGCCTTGCCGCCGTGCAGCTCGCCGAAGCGCGCCATCTCGAGCATGCCGCGCGTGAGCAGCGCCGCCTTGGCGTTGTCGCCGAGCTCGAGGCCGTCGGAGATGCCCGCGGCGAGCGCGATGACGTTCTTCAACGCGGCGCCGAGTTCGGCGCCCGCCGGGTCGTCCGAGGTGTAGACGCGGAAGCTCTCGCAGCTGAACGCCCTCTGGACGGCCGCGGCGAGGTCCGCGTTCTCGCTCGCGCAGACGACCGACGCCGGCAGACCGCGCGCGACCTCCTCGGCGTGGCTCGGGCCCGTCAGGACGGCCATCGGACGGTCGCCGAGCACGCTGCGCAGGATCTGGCTCGGGCGCTGGAAGGTCTCGATCTCGAGGCCCTTCGTCGCGGAGACGATCGGGAGCTGCCCCGGCAAGGCGTCCTCGAAGCGCTGGGCGACCGAGCGCAGGAACTGCGTCGGCACCACGCTGATGACGACATCGGCTCCCTCCGCCGACGAGTGCGGGTCGGCCGAGAAGCGCAAGCGCTCGGGCAGCTCAATGCCCGGCAGGAAGCGCTCGTTCACGCGCCGCTCCTCGAGCTCCTTCACGTGCTCCGGGAACGCGCTCCACAGCGTGGTCTCGATGCCGTTGCGCGCGAGCACGAGCGCGAGCGTCGTGCCCCAGCTGCCGTCGCCCATCACGAGCGCCTTGCGAATCGACTGTTCCGTCATGACTTGAATCGTCCTGGACCGCTCGGGTCGGACTTCGTGTGCTTCGCGCCCGGGCCTCCGGCCTCGTCGCGTTTCGCTTCAATTTCGTGCGGCGCATCCGCCTCCGAAACATCGGAGCCGCGCCTCCAGAGCTTCTGCCACAGCTTCGCGCGCGTCTCCGTCCCGTCGAGGAGGCGCTGCATGTTCGACCGGTGCCGCACGAGGATCAAGAGCGTGAGCCCGCCCGTCCCCGCGATCACGACCGGCGGCTGCCCCAGCGCCCAGGCCGCGACCGGGAAGGCCACGCCCATCGCGATCGAGGCCAGGCTGACATAGCCGGTGGCGAGCAGCGTCACGAGCCACACGACTCCGACGCAGACGAAGATCAGCGGGTCGATCGCGAGCGTCGCGCCGCAGCCCGTCGCGACCGCCTTGCCGCCCTTGAAGCCGAGGTAGATCGGGAACACGTGGCCGAGCACGGCGGCGGCGCCGCAGGCCACCTGCCAGGTCGGGTCGCCGGCGCCGAGCCAGAAGGCCGGCGCGAAGCCCTTGCCCGTGTCGAGCAGGAAGGCGAGCAGCCCGAGCGGAACGCCGAGCACGCGCATTGCGTTCGTCGCGCCGATGTTCCCGCTGCCGACCTCGCGCAGATCGACGCCCTTCAGGACGCGACACAGGACGAACCCGAACGGCACGGCGCCGAGCAGGTAGGAGGCCACGATCCGGCCGGGCAGGCCGAGGGACTCGATGAGCGCTGAGACGTCCATGTTCCGGCCGCAGGCTACCGTTTGGGGGTGAACGAGCGTGTCGGAAAGCGGCATCACGGCGCGAATCGCCCGCTGCCGGTGCGCATGGCAGCTCCAAAGACCCGAGCGCGCGACCGCAGCGGATCGGTGCCCCTGCCGCCGATCCAGCCTCTCCCTGGGAGCCGTCCGCCGGTCCCCGTAGACTCCCCGCACCTTGCAGACGATCGGCGTGGACACGGGCGGGACCTTCACGGACCTCGTCGCCCTGGAGGACGGCGAGGCGCGGGTGGAGAAGCTCCCCTCGACGCCCGCGGATCCGTCACGCGCCGTGCTCGAAGGCATCGAACGGCTCGGCGGCGCCGAGCCGCGGGACGAGGTCGTCCACGGCACGACGGTCGCCCTCAATGCGCTGCTCACGCGTCGCGGCGCGCGCACGGCGCTCGTCACGAACGAGGGCTTCCGCGACCTGATCGAGATCGGTCGCCAGGCGCGGCCTGAGCTCTACGCGCTGCACCCGCAAAAGCCCCCGACGCTCGTCCCGCGCAGTCGGCGCTTCGAACTCGCCCAGCGCTCCTGGCCAGGTGCGGACGGCGCCGTCGAGAGCGCTCGCGAGCCCACCGGCACCGAGCTCGAGGCGCTGCTCGCTCAACTGCGGCGCGCGCGCCCCGCGAGCGTCGCCATCTGCCTGCTCCACAGCTACGCCGACCCCACGATCGAGCGGCGCGTCGCCGACGCTCTGCGCCCGCTCGGGGTCCCGATCACCTGCTCCGCCGAGCTCCTGCGCGAGTACCGCGAGTTCGAGCGCTTCTCGACGGCCTGCGCGAACGCCGCGCTCGTGCCGCTCGTGGCGGACTACCTCGCGCGCCTCGCGGAGGCCCTGCCGGAGGTGCGCCTGTCGATCCTGCAGTCCAGCGGCGGCACGCTGCCCGCCGCGCGCGCCGCCGTCGAGCCCGCGCGCATCCTGCTCTCCGGTCCGGCGGGCGGCGTCGTCGGCGCGGCGCACGCAGCGCGCGCCGCCGGGCTCGAGCGCATCGTCACCCTCGACATGGGCGGCACCAGCACCGACGTCGCGTTCCACAACTCGCGCTCGCGCCTCGAGGACGCCGTCTCGACCGCGGAGGTCGACGACATGCCGATCGGCCTCCCCGCCCTCGACATCCACACGATCGGCTGCGGCGGCGGCTCGCTCGTGCACCTGGACTCCGGCGGCATCCTGCACGTCGGACCGCAGAGCGCCGGCGCGGATCCGGGCCCCGCCTGCCACGGCAAGGACGACCAGCTGACCGTGACCGACGCGCACGTGCTGCTCGGACACATCGCGTCGGGCCACTTCCTCGGTGGACGCTTCGAGCTCGACACGGACACCGTCGCGCGCGGCTTCGAGGACCTCGGAAGGCGCCTCGGCGTGACGCCGAAGCGCGCGGCCCTCGCCGTGCTCGAGGTCGCGCGCGCCGCCATGCGCCGCGCGGTCGGCGGGATGTCGATGCAGCGCGGCCAGGCCCCGCAGGCCCTGCCGCTGGTCGCGTTCGGCGGCGCGGGCGGCCTGCAGGCCGCGGCGCTGGCCGAAGCGCTCGGCCAGCCCGGCGCGCTCGTTCCCCGCTTTCCCGGCTGCCTCTCCGCCTTCGGCATGGCGCACGCCGACGCGCTCGCCGATCGCTCGCTGACGCTGCTCGCGCCGCTCTCCGCCTGGTCCGGCAAGGCCCGCCGCGCCCGGGCGAAGGTCCTCGCCGCGGAGGCGGTGCAAGAGCTGCGCGAAGCCGGTCACGCCGCGCGATCGATCGAGCAGGAGTTCAGCCTCGACCTGCGCTATCAGGGTCAGGCCTTCGAGATCGCGGTCCCGGAGACGTTCGACGCGGCGGTGTTCGGCGCGTTCGCGAAGCGCCATGAAGCGCTCTACGGCTGGCGCCTCGACGACGGGGAGGTCGAGCTCGTCAACCTGCGCGCGCGCGCCGCCGTGCGCCGTGGAACCCAGCTGGGCCGCCGCCCACGCGCGCGAGTCTTCTCGAAGAGTGCGATCAGCGGCGAACGCCGGGTCGAGCTCGACGGCCAGCGCACCGTGCCGGTCATCGAGCGCGAGCGACTCGCGCCCGGGATGCGCTTCGAGGGACCCGCCCTCGTCGAGGAGTTCAGCGGGACGACGGTCGTACCGCCGGGCGCGGGGGTCGAGGTGACGCGCGGCGGGCACCTGTGGCTGACGCCGCCCGGACGCTGAGCTTCGGCTCTGCTACCCTCGCGGGGCCCATGGAGAACCTCCCCCAGCGAGCGCGCGACTTCGCGATCAGCGCCCACCGCCGCATCGATCAGCGGCGCAAGTACACGAACCAGCCGTACGAGGTGCACCTGCGCGCCGTGGCCAAGCTCGTCGAGACCGTCACCGACGACCCCGAGACGATCGCGGCCGCGTGGCTGCACGACTGCGTCGAGGACACGGAGGCGACCTTCGAGGACCTCGGCCGCGAGTTCGGACCCGTCGTCGAGCAGCTGGTCGAGTCCCTGACCGACGTCAGCCGCCCGAGTGACGGCAACCGCTCGCGCCGCAAGGCGCTCGACCGCGCGCACCTCGCCGAGGCCTCCCCGCGCGCGATGACGGTCAAGCTCGCCGACCTGATCGACAACTCGAGCGACATCTCCGAGAACGATCCGCGCTTCGCGCGCGTGTTCCTCGACGAGGCGCGCCAGACGCTCGAGGTCCTGCGCGAAGGCGACGCGCGCCTCGTGGCGAAGCTCGAACGCACGCTCGCGACCTGCGAGGTGCGCATCGGCGACTCACCTCGCGGGGACGTCGACCTGCTCGAGGACGAGGGCGACGGCTGGAGCTCCCTCGCGGATCGACACGGCCGCGTCGTGCGCCTGTTCGCCACTGGCTTCACGTCGGAGGACGTCGCGGAGCCCCTGCGCTCCTTCGACGGCCACACCGCGGCCGAGGAGGTCGCCAAGGTGCTGGACGACAACGAACTCGCCGTCGCCGGCGTGCGCCAGGATGGGCTCGTGACCTCCTACGTCGAGCGCGACTGGCTGCTCGACGGCCCCGTGCGCACCTACGCGCGCGACTTCGGCCGGGATCAGATCGTGCACGACACGTCGCCGCTGCCCGAGGTCGTCGAGGTGCTGACGCGGCGCGACTTCTGCTTCGTCGAGGTGATCGGGGACGTGGGCGCCGTCGTGCAGCGCTCGGACATGCAGAAGCCGATCGTGCGCACGTGGCTGTTCGGCATCGTCAGCCTGGTCGAGATGCAGTTCGCGCAGCGCATCAAGACCCGCTGGCCGAACGGAGACTGGACGGGGCGCCTGTCCAAGGGTCGCCTCGCCAAGGCGCGCGAGCTGCGCGAAGAGCGCCGCCGCCGCCATCAGTCGAGCGACCTGCTCTCGTGCCTGCAGATCGCCGACAAGGCCGAGGTGCTGCTCTCCGACGAGTCGGAGCGCGCGCTGCTCGGCTTCGCCTCCCTGGGCAGCGCCAAGCGCGTGATCACCGACATCTCCTCCCTGCGCAACAACCTCGCCCACGGCCAGGACATCGTCACCCACGACTGGCCGCAGATCGTGCGCATCGCCCGCCGCCTGCTGATCGTTCGCGCGTCGCGCTGACGCGCGCGATCGCTTGCCGTCCGCTCAGCGGATCTGGAACGTGAACGGCTTGCCGAGCACGCGCACGTCGGGGTCTCCCTCGCGCTTCGGCGCGAAGACCCAGCGCTCGAAGGCGTCGACCGCGGCGTCGTCGAGGACGGCGTGCCCCGAACTCTCACTGACGACGACATCGATCACGGCGCCCTGCGTGTCGACGCGGATGCGCAGTCGCACCGTCCCCTGCCAGCTCATGCGCAGCGCCTGGCGCGGATAGCGGGGCAGCGGACCCTCGACCACGTCCGGCAGCTCGTCGCCCGTGAGCACGCGCGGCGCGCTGACCGCAGCCGGCGGCGGTTCGACCGGCAGCGTGGCCTCGACGACCTCGACGTCCAGCGGAGGCTCCACTTCCATGGGCTCCGTCATCGCGACAGCGAGCCGCTCCGGCTCCGGCGGGCGCTTGAAGGCGGCCACGCCCGTGATGGGATCGTCCAGGGGAACCCCCTCCGGCGCGGCGTCCTCGGGCCAGGGCTCCGGGGTGATGATCGCTTCGACGAGCTCCGGCTCGCTGTGCGGCTTCGGAACGTCGGGGATCGGCTCGGGCTCCGGCAGCTCGTCCGGCATCACGTCGGCGTTCACGCTGCGCTCCAGCCGCACCGTGGGCGGCGACGCCGCTTCCCCCGCGCGCCCGACGCTCGCGTGATACAGCCCGAACGCCGCCGCAGCCAGGCCGACGTGCGCGCCGACGGAGAGCAGCAGGCTGCGGCTCCACCACGGGGCGCAGACCGGCGCCGCCGCCGCGGGAGCCGCGCTCGGCAGCGCTGCCTCACCCATCTCGGGTGCGGAGGAGAGGGCCTCGGGGTCGGAGGAGTCGGGGTGGGCTCGATACACGGGTCGGAGGCGCCAGCGAGGGCGGCCAACCAAAGTAGACCCGATGCGGGTCGTGCGCGCCCGTGCTTGCAGGAACTCGAACGGAGGAGCGCGAGTCTGCGCCCTTCGGGGGCGCGGAAGGGCCTCGGGGCCCGGACCTCAACGCGCGGCTCGCGGCTCGGTTCGACGGTTCGGGGCGGTTCGACCCGAGCGTGGGGCGCGAGCCGTCCCACGCGGCTCGAGACCGCCCCCGCCCGGCCAGCCTCAGAAGCGGACGACGACGCTGACGACGAGCCGGCGCCCGGGCGCGTCCACCCCGCTGCCGTGCATGCGGTAGCGCTCGCCGGTCAGGTTCAGCAGCCCGATGCGCCAGCTCGCCTGCGGGTCGAAGTCGCCCCAGACCTCGAGGTTGTAGGTGACCCAGCCGTCCGTCCCGTTCGGGTTGATGCGGGGGTCGGCGATGTCCTGGGGATGCAGGCGGGTCTGACTCGTGGCCCAGTCGACGAAGAGACGGCCGTTGGGGATGTAGAACCACTCGCGCTCCTGCGGCTGGTAGTTCAGCCCGAGGGTACCGAACAGCGGCGGGACGCGGCGCGCCGGCACGGCGCCGCCGAAGACCGGGTCGTCCTCGCGGCCGTAGGTCCACGTCAGGCGACCGTCCGCCGAGTAGGCCGAGTCTTCGTCGCCGAGCCGCTGGCGGTAGGAGGCCTCGAGACCGACGAGCTCCACCTCGCCCGTGTTCTCGCGCTGGTAGGTCTCGTCGCCGGTCTGACC
>CAYGST010000155.1:7760-9650 GCA_964352415.1 uncultured Planctomycetaceae bacterium
CCGCCATCGAGGAGGCGCCGACCGATGGCGTTGTCGAGCCGCGTCGCGAAGGCGGTCACGGTGCCGGAACGCTCCTCCACCGCGTAGGCGAGACCAGCCTCGATCGACAGGCTCTCCTCCGCATCGAGGTCCGGGTTCGCGAGCTCGGTACCGCCAGCGAAGTCGCCGGCGTTGGCGAGGTCCTCCAGGCCCGGCGCGCGGAAGCCCTGCGCGATCGAGGCGAACAGCGTGGTGCCCGCGCCGACCTCGCGCGCGACCTCGACGCTGCCGGTGAGGGCCGAGTCGTAGTCCGAGCTGCGCGCGTTGCTCTGGTAGCTCCCGAAGGACCAGTCGAAGATCGAGAAGCGCAGACCCGCCGTGACGAACCACGGGTCGAACGCAAACACCTCGTCCTGCACGAACAGCCCGTAGCGGCGGTACTCGGCGCTGGGCGCGTAGTTCCCCGCAACCTCGGAGGTGCCTCCGGCGTCGGTCAGCTCGCGGGACGACTCGACGTCGTCGTAAGAGGCGTCGAAGCCCCACGTGACCAGGTGGTCCTCCGAGAGCGCACGCTGCCAGTCCATGCCGACCCCGAGCGTGACCGTCTCGTCGCGGCTGAAGGTGGACTCGGTGCCAGCCTGATTCGTGATGTCGCGCTCCTCGTCGTAGCTGTGCAGGTTGACGCGCAGCTGCAGACGATCGGCGACGGCGCCGGGGCGCTCGTCCGTGTACGAGAGCGCGTAGCCGCGCCGGTCCTGGAGCGAGTAGCGCCAGTCCATCGCCGCGGGCTCCGTCTGCCCGAACCCCGGGTTGAGCCTGTCGGTCCGCGGCACGTTGAAGTCGCGATTCACGCGGCCCGTGAGCCGCAGCGTGCGCCGCTTGCCAAGGGCGTACTCGTACGAGCCGAACAGCGCGAAGCCCTGGTAGGCCGTGTTCTCGACGATCTCGTTGTCGCCGGCCCTGTAGTCGTTGTAGTCCCAGCCGCTCGCGATGCCGAGGCCGCCGTGGTCCTGCCAGGCGCCGTCGAAGCGGATCGAACCGCGCCCGCTCTCGAAGGACGTGTCGTAGAGCCCCGTGACCTCCCCCGCCCAGGGTCGCAGGTACTCGGTCGCGTCCTGGGTCGCCGGGCGTCGTCGCTTGGTCCAGATGGAGATCACGCCGCCGATCGCGTCGGAGCCGTAGAGCACCGAGCTGGGACCCCGAATCACCTCCACGCGCTCCACGATCTCTGGATCGATCTGGTTCAGGCTCTGGTTGGGGCCGAGGCGCGTGGTCGAGTCGTTGATGCGCACGCCATCGACGAGGATCAGCACCTTGTTGCCGAGGAATCCCCGGATCACCGGCGCGCCGCCGCCCATGTTCGTCTCCTGGAACCAGATGCCGGCCGTCTGGCCGAGGGCTCGGGGCAGGGAGCGCTCGCCGGTCCCTCGCAGCTGGTCCCCGGTGATCTCCGTGACCTTCGCGGGGGTCGTCGTCACCGTCGTGGCCGCTCGGGGAGCGGTGATCACCGTCTCGGCGAGCTCGGCGTCCTGGAGCGAGGCGAAGAGGAACAGCAGCGGCAGCATGGGGTTCGCCACTCTAGCAGCCTGGTGCCGAAGTCCAGTGCGTCTGGGGGGTGAGGCGTTCTGCGGCCGTGGCTGGGCGGTTTCGGGGGTTGGAGCTCTCCGCCGGCAGAGGTTTGAACCACAGAGGACACAGAGGACACAGAGGACACAGAGCCCGGACCGCTAACCGGGTCGGCACCGTGTGGTGTTCGGGGGGGCTGGAGCCGATCGGCGAGGTGGACCAGAAGATTTGACCGAGAAGCAGCCGCTGCAACCCCCTGACCTCGGCGACCTCCCCCGTCGCCGGTGGCCTCCGCGCCGCAAAAGACGAACGCCCGCCAGCGTCCGCAGACACCTGGCGGGCGAT
>CAYGST010000156.1:0-9641 GCA_964352415.1 uncultured Planctomycetaceae bacterium
CTGTAGCGCGCAGAAGTAGTCGCCCGCGGCCGCTTCGACCGTGGGCAGGAACTGGCGCGCCGTCGCGAGTTCGGCCAGGGCCGCCGGCTCGTCGCCCTCCATGTTCGCGAGGAGTGCCAAGAGGCGGTGGTAGCGCAGTCGGGGCGAGGGCAGGACGACCCCCGCGCCCTCGAAGCGTTCCAGCGCGCCACCGGCGCGGGCGGCGGCCCGCCCAACGGCGGGGGCGGGGCCGGCCCGCGCGGCGGCCCGCGGCCCTGCTTCGTCTACCAGACCCAGGGATTCCCTCGGCTGGAGGCATCGATGATCCGGTTGCGCATACCCAGCGCCAGATCACTGTTGGGGTCGATCGCCAGCGCTCGATTCGTGTGCACGAGCGCCTTGTTGTAGCTGTTGCGGCTCGCCCAGTGCGTGGCCAGGTGCAGGTGCACACCGATCAGCTCCTTGTCCACCGCGGATCGATAGGTGCTCAGGAGTTCCTTGTACGCCTCCGGGTTCTCTTTCTCGAAGCGGTCCAGCTCCTTGATCGCGCGCTCCCCCTGGGAGATCGCCTTCTCCCAGCTGCGCACGGCCTTGCCCCCGACCTGCTCACTCTGCAGCGCGGCCTTGTTGGCGACCAGCATCTCGTCGTAGGCGGACTTGGCCTTGGACAGTCCCTTCTCCAGGACCTCGCGATGCTCTCGCTCGACTTCCGCGACCCCTTCGCGGTGCACGCGATCGAAGTAGGCGTCCAGCATGCGACGCGCCTCCGCCGCCTCGGGCTGATCCGGCAGCTTGGTCAGGATCTTCTCCAGCCAGTCCTCGCCGCGCTTCAGGTTCCCGTCCGCGATCGCTTCTTTGGCATGGGCCATCGCCCACGTCGCGGCGCGACGCTTCAGCAACGCGACCTCACCGGCCACGCGGGGCTTCAGCGTCGCGTCCGCTGCCTCCGCGTACCCGTAGTGACGGCCCGCGTGCGCGAAGAACTCGATGTCGCGGGCGAAGTTGCCCAGCTGCAGCTGGCCCTCCGCGTCTTCACGCTCGACCTGTCCCTTCAGAACGCGGTAGGCCGAGCTGGCACGCAGGTCGACCAGCGGCACTCGCAGCGCTTCACCCTCCGCCGTCTCCCACGAGAGGACCTCGACATTGGAGTCGTAGGCGGTTGCCTTGCCCGTCAGACGGGTGCCGTCCTTCAGGACCAGAACTTCGGCGTGGGCCAGGGATCCCAGCGCGATGGCCAGGACGAAAGTGATGAAGCGTTTCATGGTTCTCCTCGAGGGCGCTTGGACGCCCGTGTCGAGTCGCTACTCGAAGCTCATCGCCGCGCAGCAGCACTCGGGATTGTCGACGTTGCCTTCCCCGTTCATGCAGTCGCCACAAGCGCAGCCTTCGAAGGCCGCCTCCGGCGATCCACAGGTGCACGGAACCTCACTGAAGCTGTTCAGCTGCTTGGATGTGCAAGCGGCCAGACTGAACAGGCCGGCCGCGACAACGATCGGAATCGGGTTTCGCATCGGTTTGCATTCGCTCGGTGTTTCGTGGATCGATGGGGATGCACACCCTTAGTTCAACGCCCCGCGAACTGGAGACGAGACCGCTCGAATCGCGGCGGACTCGTTCGCCCCCTGGCGCGGCCGACGCCAGCCGTCGATCACGACGAAATGGCGACGCGTTTGGCGCACGTCCGCTCGCGACGCACACGACCAGACAAGCGATTCGCCACTCAACAGCGCACGCATCGCGGCTTCGGCGAAGCAAGCGCGACGCGCGCGGCCGCCCCCTGAACGAACGAAGGCGGCGACCAGCTGTCGCTGGTCGCCGCCTTCGGTGCTGCAGCGGGTCGCGCTACCAGATCCAGCGGGCGCCTCGGCTCGAGGCGTCGATGATCCGGTTGCGCAGGTTCATGGCCTGCTCGTTCTGCGGGTCGATGGCGAGCGCCTTGTTCGCGTAGCCGAGGGCCTTGTTGTAGCTGTTGCGCGTGGCCCAGTGCGTCGCGAGGTTGAGGTTCACCTCGATCAGCTGGTCGTTGACCGCCTTGTTGTAGGTGGGCAGCAGCTCTCCATAGCCCGTCGGGTTCTTCTTCTCGAAGGAGGCGAGGTCACGCATGGCCCGCTCGCCGTGCTTGATCGCAGCCTCGAACGACTTGACGGCCTTGCTGCCGGCCTTCTCGTCGGTCAGCCCCTTCTTGTTGGCCTCGACCATGTCGTCGTAGGCCTTCTTCGCGCCGGCGAGTCCCTTCTGGAGCACTTCTTCGTGCTCGCGATCCGCCTCGGCCGTCCGCTGGTCGTGCACCTTGTCGTAGTACTCGTCGAGCATCGCCTGGGCCTGCTTGGCCTCCGGCGTGTCCGGGACCTTCGTGACGATCTTCGTCAGCCACTCCTCAGCCTTGTGGATGTCCCTCTTGGTGATCGCTTCCTGGGCACGCGCCATGCCCCACTGGGCGGCGCGCGACTTCAGCGTCTCGATCTCCGCGTCGACGCGGGACTGCAGCGACGGGTCGGCCTTCAGCGCGTTCTCGTAGTGTCGGACCGAGTGCGCAAAGTACTCGATGTCGCGCGCGAAGTTCGCCAGCTGGAGCTGGCCCTCGCCGCTCTCCTTCGGCACCTGACCCTTGAGCACGCGGTAGGCAGAGCTCTGACGCATCTCGCCGAGCTTGACGTCGCGGGACGTGCCGGTCTCGAGTTCCCAGGTGAGGGTCTCGGTCGTGGAGTCGTAGTGAGTGGCCTTCCCCGCGAGCTGCGTCCCGTCACCGAGGACGAGCGTCTCCGCCAGGGAGACGCCAGCGAGGATGGCGACGAGCGCGATGGCGCCCGTGAGCTTCTTGAACATGTTCATCGGATGATCCTCCCTGGCCTACTCGAGCTCGAGTCCGTCGCAGACACACTTCGGGTTGTCGGAGTTCCCCGCGCCGCTCATGCAGTCGGGGTGCGCGCAGCCGCTGAACCTGGCTTCCGGCGTGCCGCAGGTGCAGGGGACGTCACTGTAGGACTTGTCCGCGGAGCGGCAGGCCCCCAGCGCGAGCGTGAGACAGAGAATGGAGAGCGCGTACTTCATGAGGTCGTGGGTTGAGTGCCGTTTCGAATGGGCGGTACGGAGTGAGCGGGCCTAGAGCTCGCGAATGCGAAGGTTACGGAAGGCGACTCGATCACCGTGGTCTTGGAGGGCGATGCGTCCGCTGCTGGCGGAGCCGAACTCGGGCATGTCCTTGAACTTGCTGGCGGCGACGCGCTCGTTCCAGTCGTCGCTACCGATCGTGTACTCGCAGAGCAGCGTCCCGTTCAGCCAGTGCTGCACGTGACCGTTCTTGCTGATGAGCCGGGCCTGGTTCCACTGGCCGGCGGCGCGAGTGACGTCGCGGGATGGCGGATAGAGCGCGTAGCAGGAGCCAGCGCTGGTGAGCACGTTCTTGCCGTCCTGGTGCGTGGTGTTGTCCAGCACCTGGATCTCGGGGCCGCTGGCCCAGACCGCGCCGAGGCCATCGACGACGTTGAAGAAGATGCCGCTGTTGCCGCCGGTCGCGACCTGCCACTCCAGCTCGAGCTCGAAGTCCTCGTACTCCTCGGCCGTGACGATGTCGCCGCCACCACCGACCATGACGAGCGCTCCGTCCTGCGCCTCCCAGCCGCCGGCGACGCTGGCCTTTCCGTAGTTCATCCAGCCACCCGTGGTTTCACCATCGAACAGCGAGCGCCAGCCGTCCTCGGCGTCCACCACGATCGGCTCGTCGATGTGGTTCGTCGACTCGTGAGCCGAGGACTCGTGCTCGCCGTTGGAAGAGCAAGCGCCCAGCGCCAGAAGAGGCAGAAGGCAGGAGAGGTGGGTTGCGTGCCGCATGGAGTCTGGGTGTCGAGTGCTGGAGGTCGTGTTCAGTTCGCCGATGGCTCGACGCGCGTGACGCGGGAGGGGTAGAAGAAGAGCAGCGCAGCCAGGCAGCCGAGCGCGATCCACATCGGGACGGAGAACAGCCGGACGTAGTTCATTCCACCCTCCGGCAGGGCAGCCCAGTCGCCGACGACGCCCGTGGCGAAGTAGCTGCCCGCGATGATCCCGATACCGACGATGACGAGGTTGAACAGGTTCTGAGCCGAGGCCCGTACGTCCGCCGTCGTCTGCTCGTCCACCACCATGAACGCGACGAAGATGAAGCAGCCGAAGCACACCCCATGGAGCGTGATCCCGACCATCACGGGCACCAGGCTCGGAGCGTAGGCGAAGATGGCCATGCGCAAGGCGTACGCAATGATGCCGACCGCCAGCAGCCACTTCCGGCCGACTCGCTTGCTCACGAACGGGATCAGCGCGAGCACCGGGATCTCGCAGAACTGACCGATGGTCATGAGGCCCCCACCGCCCACGCCGAACACGCTGTTGATCGTAGTTGCGAGCTTGTCCGCCCCGTCACTCGCCGCCGCGTTCTGGATGTTCGTGATGAACTCGCTCGCGAACACGAAGTAGAACTGATGAACCATGCTGATCGGCACGGCGATCAGGAACAGGGTCAGCAGCGGCTGCACGCGAATCTCCGCGAACGCCTCCGCGAACGCCATCTTCTGGCCCTCGCCCTTCGCGGGCGGCGTGTGCGGCAGGAAGAAGCAGAACACGCCCATGATCGCGCCGAGGATCGCGCTCAGGTGGAACGCAAAGATGCGGCCCGCGTTCTGGGCGGCGGCGATCTCCGCGTCGCTGCCGACCTCGGGCGTCGCGTACCGGAACAGGTACTGCCCGACGAGGATGCTCGCGACGATCCAGCCGATCGTCCCCCACAGCCGGATCGGTCCGAAGTCCCGGTCGCGATCGGAGATGTGCGCGAAGGTGAGCGAGTTCGTCAGCGCGATCGTGGGCGCGTAGACGAAGCCGTACACGAGGGACAGCGCCGCGAAGACCTCGAAGCTGACGGCCTCGGCCAGGAAGTAGATGAGCGCCGCCCCCGCCAGGTGACTGAAGGCGAGGATCTTCTCGGTCGCGAACGAGCGATCCGCGAGTTGCCCGGCGAGGAACGGTCCGAAGATCGCTCCGACGGCGCCGGCCGAGAGGCACAGGCCCGTCTCCTTCAAGGTGAACCCGCGATGCCCCAGCAAGAACGGGTACAGGATCGGCAGCCATGCTCCCCAGATCGCGTACTGGAGGAACATCATGAAGCTGAGCTTCGCGCTCAGCTGGAAGGGCGTACGACCGACCGCGGCGGGGCTCGACGTCATGAGGTCATGTCTCGAAGGGAGTGCGGGAGCGGGGAGCTCACTCGGAGAACGCCGAGTCGAAGGCCTGGCCGGCCTGGGCGAAGTCCATGCGCCTGACGAACTCGGCGGACTCCTTGGCGCCGTGCTCACGGTGCATGCCAGGGTCCTCCCACTCGACAGTCAATGGCCCCTCGAATCCCGCGTGATTGAGCTGACGCACGATCGACTCGAAGTCGATCTTGCCGTGGCCGGGAGAGCGGAAGTCCCAGAAGCGACCGTCGCTTCCGAAGTCGGAGTGACCGCCGAAGACGCCGATCGGCATCCCGCTGTCCGCCCACCAGACGTCCTTCACGTGAACGTTGAACACCACGTCGCCGAACTCGCGCAGGAAGCCGACGTAGTCCACGCCCTGGTACCCGAAGTGCGACGGGTCGAAGTTGAAGCCGAAGTGCGGGTGGTGATCGAGCGCGTCGAGCGTGCGCCGCGCGGTCTCGAGGTCGAAGGCGATCTCGGTCGGGTGAACCTCGAGGGCGAAGTACACGCCCTCCTCCTCGAACACGTCGAGGATCGGCTTCCAGACACTCGCAAACTCCGCGTAGCCGGCCTCGATCTGCCCGGGGCGCACAGGCGGGAAGCTGTAGATCAAGTGCCAGATCGGGCTCCCGGTGAAGCCGTTGACGACGATGCGCCCCGTGCTGTCGAGCCGCTCGCGCACGTGCGCCGGCGCCTTGTCGAAGAAACGGCGCGCGGCGCGCGCCGTCGTCTTCATCTCCTCCGCCGCGCGCGCGCGCACCCCGGCCGGATCACCGTCCCCCCAGATCTCGCCCGAGAGGATGCTCTCGTGACGCTCGTCGATCACGTCGCAGGTCGCCTGGCCCACCAGGTGCGAGGAGATCGCGTAGCAGTCGATCCCCGCGTCACCGAGCAGCTTCCAGTGCTTCTCGTTGTAGCCCTCGTCCTTCGCCGCGGCGTGCACGTCGAAGTGGTCGCCCCAGACGGCGAGTTCGACGCCGTCGTAGCCGAACGACTTGACCATCTTGGCCAGGGACTCGAGGGGCAGATCGGCCCACTGGCCGGTGAACAGACAAACAGGGCGGGTCATGGCAGCTGCGGGGTCACGGGGATCGCTGGAGCGAGGCGCGGCGCGCGTCTCACTTCACTTCGGAGAGCTTCACGGCGCAGCGCTCGCGCGCCGAGATCAGGGCGGCCTCGAGCACGCGCTGCGTCTCGTAGGCGTCGGCGAAGTCGGGGAGCGGGAGCACGGGCTCCTGGCCGCCGAGCACGCGCACGATGTCGGCGAGCTCGTTGGTGAACGTGTGCTCGTAGCCGATGATGTGACCGTCGGGCCACCAGGCCTCGGCGTACGGGTGGTTGCCCGCGCTCGTCGCCACGATGCGGCGCCAGCCGGCCTCACGCGGCGCGTCGCCGTTCTCGTGGAACCACAGCTCGTTCAGGTTCTCGAGATTCCAGCGCAGGGAGCCCTTCTCGCCGTTGATCTCGATGGTGTTGTCGTTGAGGTGCCCGCCGGCGAGGCGCGTCGCCTCGAACGAGGCCGTCGCGCCGCCCTTGAAGCTCGCGAGGAACAGCACGCAGTCGTCGACGTCGCTCTTGCCCATCTGCTTCGTGCCGGGCTTGCGACGCTGCTTGATGAACGTTCGCTCGATCGCGCCGTGGACCTCCGCGACCTCCTCACCGACGAGGAAGCGCGCGAGGTCGACGATGTGCGCGTTGAGATCGCCGTGCGCGCCCGTCCCGGCGTGCTTCTTCTGGAAGCGCCAGAGCAGCGGCGTGTCCGGTCCGCCCCAGCTCTGCAGGTAGGTGGCGCGCACGTGGTAGATCTGGCCGAGGCGCCCTTCGCGCAGGAGCTTCCACGCCGTGGCGATCGCGGGCGAGCGCCGGTAGTTGAACCAGACGAAGGTCTTCGCCTTGCGGCTCTTCTTCGCCGCCGCCTTCATCTCGCGCGCCTCGTCGAGGGTGCTCGCCAGCGGCTTCTCGCAGGCCACGTGCTTGCCCGCCTCCAGGAGCGCCAGCGACATCTCCCGGTGCACGTCGTTCGGTGTCGCGACGTCGACGAGCCCGATGTCCGGGTTCTCGCACAGCTCGCGCCAATCCGTCGTGCTGCGCTCCCAGCCCTGCTCCCTCGCGAAGGCCGGCAAGGTCTTGCCGTTGCGCGCCGCGATCGTGTGCATCACGGGCTCGAGCGGCAGACGGAAGAAGCGGCCCACCTGGCGATAGGCATTCGAGTGGGCCCGGCCCATGAAGGCCTGGCCGATCAAGGCACAGTTGAGACTCGGGGACATGGCCGGGAGAGTAGCGAATGGAGGCCTTCCCTGTCGAATACGACGGGGGCCCCGGACAACGCCCGGGGCCCCCATTTCGCGACTCGCTACCGAGTGACTAGTTCCAGGGCTGGCTCCAGCCGTTCGTGAAGTTGAAGCCCCCGCCGCAGGGGTTCCCCGTGTCGCGGAACCAGTACTGGTAGTTCAGCGTCTGTCCCGCCGACGCGTTGACGGCGAAGCCGCCCTGCGAGACCGCACCCGAGGCGTCCGTCGAGTTCACGGCGTAGCGGATCGTCGCGCCTGCGGCGCACAGCAGGCCGTCGCCGGCCGCGATGCCGATCTGGTTGTTGCCCTGGAAGAAGAGGCCCGGCTTGTTCGCCGGCGCGCCGCTCACGCTCAGCACGAAGCTGTCCACGCCGATGTTCGCGCTGCCGCTGCCGGCCAACGTCGCGCCCGATCCGCTCGTCGTCAGGCAGCCCTCGCCCGCTCCGCCGAAGGACGCGCAGGGGCACACGGCGCCCGAACCGTCACCGAAGCAGTAGGCCGTACCCGTCGCCCCCGCTGGCTCGATCTGCAACCCGTTGACCGAGTCGAAGCTGGTTCCCACCGCCACGTTGACGACGATGTCTCCGCCCGCCGCAACCGTCACCTGGTGGCGAGCGTGACTCGCGCCGAGGACGTGCGTACCGGCCCACGCCGTTCCGCCGACGCCCTGCACCGGATCCGCGGAGCCGACGACCGAGATGTTCGTGATGAAGTTGATCTTGCTGTCGGGCGCCTGGGCGTACGTGATGACGTCGTAGGTCCCGGCGGCGAGGCCGCTGACCGTGATCGTGTCCGTCGCGCCCGCGCCGCCCCCGTGATAGACGATGTCCTCCATCAACGCCGCGTCGTCGCCGACGAAGTTGAGGTTGTCGAATTCGAGCGAGGCGAAGAACGTCGCCCCGAGGGTCAATGTCGCACTGCTAGGGGCTCCAGCCTTGTCGACGAGGGGGAACACGCCAGGGGCCCCACCCGTGAGACCGTTCCACGTACCGGCCGTGCCGGCCGCCGCGTAGGTCGACGGGGGCGTCAGCCCGGCAGTCGGAAAGGCCGCGTTGAAGTCGACGTTGAAGCCCTGAGCCTGGACGGAGGCCGCGGTGATCAGGGAGGCCAGGGCGGTCGAAGCCGCGAGGTGCACGAGGCGGGTGGAAGCGCTGGACATGGCGATGCTCCTTGTTGGATCCGGGAACTCGATGGCGGTGAACAGAGGGCGTCCACAGCCGCGGCGCAGAGGGGGACCAGCGGCGGGGGATCCGAGACTCCCGCTTCCAGTTACGCTCTCTGAACACTACGTCGAACGCGAAGGATCCGCGAGGTGCCCTCAACGCGCCCCGGGACGGCCGCCACAAAGCGTTTTACGACAAACACTTCGGAGGGCATCCCTCCCCGCCAGCGCGCTCGGGCCGCGTCGGCTCAGTGCTCCTTCAGCCAGCCCACGACGCGCGCCGCCATGGCCGCCGCGCCCTCTCCGCTGAAGACGTGGTCGACCCCGGTCAGGTCGATGAAGTCCGCGGAGCCGCCGGCGCGGGTGAGGATCATGTCGCTCTCCTCGATCGGCACCACCGTGTCCTCGGTCCCGTGCACGAAGAGCCACGGCACGAGCACCTCTTCGGCCAGGTCGCTGACCGCCTCGATCGCGTTCATGTCGTCGAGGAACGCCTGGCTCAGCGGGCACTCGGGCTTGTCCCACATGACGTCCTCCCCGGGCGTGAGGTCGCTGAACTTGCGCGCGACGAAGTCCGACGTCTCGACCATGCCGGCGAGGGAGATCATGCGGCGGATGCGCTCGTCACGGCTCGCGCGCAGCACACCGACGACGGCGCCCATCGAGTGCCCGACGTAGGTCACCTCCCAGTCGCCGCACTGATCGAGCACGGCGCCGAGGTCCTCGGCCTCCTTGGTCGGCGTCGACTCGCGGAAGTCGCCCTCGGAGTCGCCGTTGCCGGAGAAGGAGAAGCGCAGGCTCGCGTAGCCCGCGACGGCGAGCGCTTCGGCCAGGGTGACCGCCCACTCGCGATCCTTGTTCCCCGTGACGCCGTGCCCGATGACGACGAGCTCGCGACTCCCCTCCCCCGCCGCCGGCGTGAAGGTGTGGTCGATGCGCTCGCCCTGGGCCTTCTTGAGTTCGCCGATCATGGTGCTGAATGAACCGATGCTGCTAGGACAA
>CAYGST010000157.1:0-9604 GCA_964352415.1 uncultured Planctomycetaceae bacterium
TGCTCGACCGCGGAACCCTGGGCGAGCTGAACGTCGCGCTGTTCACGGCCGAGCCGAAGGCGATCGACTTCAAGAACCCGATGTCGATGCTCTCCATCCGCTACACGAACAAGGCGGCGGAGGGCTGGGGCGGCGAGCGCCTCGGTGAAGAGGAACGTCCCCTCGATGCGATAGCCCGGCCGCGGCTGCGGCAAGCGGTCCTGCTCGAGCTGCCAGGGCGAGACGAACAGGCTCAACCGTCGCTCGGGGGCGTCGACCGTGACGATGTCGATGGGGCGCCCGGTGAGGCGATTCGTCGTGTGGCGCACCTCCTCGATGCGCGCGCTGAGCTCGGAGCAGCCGCCGGGGTCCTGCGGTCCGCCCAGCGGCTGGATCCAGGCGCCGCGAGGCTGCTGGAGCACCTCCGGCCGCGGACCCTTGCCGTTCGGACCGACGAACGTGACGTCGAGGGCGAAGCCTGCCGCGGAGACGGCCAGCACGTGACCGCGGCGGAGCCGCCGCGGCAGCCGCCGCGCGTCCGTCAACCAGGTGGCGAGGAGGTACGCTCCCGGTGCGCTCCACGGCACCGGCATGTCCGGCGCCGGCGGCGCGACCCAACCCGTCAAGAGGGCATCGAACGGCGAGTCCGGGATCACCCGCACCTCGCTCGCAGCGATGCGCAGGCGCGTGCGCTCGGCGTAGAACGGCAGCAGCGTGACGAGCTCCTCGCCCTCGTCGCGATCCAGCCGCAGCTCGATGTTCGGTGCGACGTCGAGACGCAGGTGCTCTCCGCCCGGCCCGCGCCAGGCGACGGGCTCGCCCTCGGCGCGGATGCGACGATGCAGCTCCTCGGGCTCCGTCATGGGATCGAAGCCGATGCACTCGAGTAGGAAGTCCAACGGTGGCTCGGGGTCGTCGCGCCCGCGCCAGCTACCCGCGGAGGGCTGGGGCAGCGGGGGACTCGGCGCCAGTCTGGCGGCCGGCCGGCGCCGCGGGCAAGGGACAGTTCGGATCCGTTCGTCGGGCTCCGCGGCTCGGGCTCGATTCGTTAGCTTGTGCGCATGAAGCGATCTCAGCTGGCGCCGCTCCGTCTCGGCGCGCTCTCGACCCTCGCGCTCGGCGCGCTCCTCCTCGGGGCCGTTGCCTGCCGCTCGACGAACGTCGCCGCGCCCGCGACGATCGCGACGTACCACGAGCCCCGCATCGCGCCGATCGACGTCGAGCACTACGGGTTGGAGCTCACTCTGCTCCCGGAGGAGCGCGCGATCGAGGGTCGCTGCACGGTGCGCTTCGCGGTCACCGCGCCGCGCCTCGCGCGGGTCGAGCTGGACCTCGAAGGCCTCGAGGTCCGCTCCGTCCGCGACGCCTCTGGTGAAGCCCTGGGCTTCCAGCACTCCGGCGGGACGCTGGCGATCGACCTCGCGCGCGAGTTCGCCCGCGGCGATCTCGGCCAGGTCGTGGTCGAGTACGGAGGCAAGCCCCGCAAGGGCCTCTGGTTCGTCGAGGGCGAGGCGGGGCGCGTCGAGCAGGCCTGGACCCAGGGCGAGTGCGTCGACGCGCACTGGTGGTTCCCGTGCCTCGACTTCCCAGCGGACCGCGCGACGAGCGAGCTGTTGATGCACCTCCCGCCCAACTGGGTCGGCATGGCGGCGGGCGAGCGCGTCGAGCTCATCGAGGGCTCCACGCGCCGCAGCGAGCGCTGGCGCATCGCGACGCCGCACCCGAGCTACCTGATGACGCTCTGCGCCGGGAACTTCCGCGTCGTCGAGGAGGAGTGGGACGGCATCCCGCTCTACTACCTGGCCGACGCGTCCTACGGCGACTGGATGGCGGACTCCTTCGCGGAGACCGACGAGATCCTGGCCTTCTTCAGCGAGCTGACGGGCAAGCGCTACCCGTACGAGAAGTACGCCCAGACCTGCGTCGGGAACTTCCCGTTCGGCGGCATGGAGAACATCTCGGCCACGACGATGACCGAGACGACGCTGACCGACGCGGCGGGCCAGCTCGACGGCACCTCGCACGGGCTGGTCGCGCACGAGGCGGCGCACCAGTGGTTCGGCGACCTGATGACCTGCGAGACGTGGTCGGAGATCTGGCTGAACGAGGGGTTCGCGACCTACCTGACGAACCTGTACTTCGAGCACTCGCGCGGCGTCGACGACTTCCGCGTGCGCATGCGCAACACGCAGGTGTCCTACATGGACGCCGACGTCGGTGGTGCGCGGCGGCCGACCGTCCACGCCTACTACAAGGATCCGTTCGACCTGTTCTTCGACGGCAAGGCCTACGCGGGCGGCGCAAGTCGTCTGCACCTCCTGCGCTTCGTGCTCGGCGAGGAGGTCTTCTTTCGCGGCCTGCGCCTCTACGTCGCGCAGAACTCGGGACGCGCCGTCGTGACGGAGGACCTGCGCGCAGCGATGGAGACGGCTTCGGGCCGCGACCTCGCGGAGTTCTTCGATCAGTGGCTCTACGGCGCCGGCTACCCGGAGCTGGAGGTGCGCTGGAGCTGGGACGAAGTGCTCGAGCAGGTCGAGATCGAGGTCGCGCAGGTGCAGGCGAAGGAGCGCGGGACCCCCGACGTGTTCCGGATGCCGGTGGACGTCGAGCTGCGCAACGCGCAGGGCCGCCGGACCCTGCGCTTCGACCTCGACCGCCGCAAGCAGACGATCGTGCTCGAGTCGGCGACGAAGCCCGTCTGGGTGCGCTTCGACAAGCACGGCTGGCTCCCGGCGCGCGTCGCCTCGTTCAAGTCGGGCAGCGAGTGGCTCGCGATCGCCGCTGAGGACGACGACGTGAACGGGCGCCGCGACGCGGTCGATGCGCTCGGCCGCCTGTTCGCGACGGAGAAGGACGAGAAGGCTGCAGGACTCTACAAGGCGGCGATCCTGCGGCGACTGCGTGACGACGACAGCGAGGCGGTGAGGCTCGAGGCGGTGGAGGCCTTCGGTCGCCGCATCACGGCGAACCAGGTCCGGCTCTTCCTGCGGCAGGCTGCGAGCGAGGACGCTTCGGCGGCCGTGCGCGAGGCGTCGCTGCTCGCCTTGCGTGGCTTCGGTCCGGATGAGGAGCTAGCCGCCTTCGCGGACTCACAGTTCGATCTCGGCTATTCCTGGGACGTCCGCATCGCCGCGGCGCGGCTCTACGCCGTCGCGGCGCCGGAGGCCGCCTGGGACTGGCTCCTGGCGCGCGCGGACATCCCGTCGCCGCACGCCGTCCTGCGCGCGGGGCTGATCGACGTGCTGGCGTCCCTCGAGCACCCGCAGCTCCTCGGCGAGCTGCGCAGCGTCGCCTCCCGCCCGGACGTGTCGAGCGCGGCGCGGCGCGCGGCCGTGAGCGGCCTCGGGCGTCGCGGGCAGAAGGACGACGCGTCGCGCGACATCCTGCTCGCGCTGGTCGACAGCCAGGACTACCGCCTGCGGCAGGACGCGATCGACGCGCTCGGTGAGTTCCGCGGCGGGGCGGTGCTCGCACGGCTGGAGGCTGCGCTCGAGGTGTCCGTGCACTCGCGCGAGCGCCGCAAGCTCGAGGCGGCGATCGCCAAGGTCTCCCCGTCGAAGGGGCGCTGACTCATCGAGGACATGTCATGACCTGGATTCGCACCGTGCAGCCCGACGAGGCGACTGGTCGCCTCGCGAAGACCTACCGCGCCGCGCTCGAGCGCGCGGGGCGCGTGTTCGGCATCGTTCGGACGATGAGCCTCGCGCCGCCGGTTCTCGACGCGTCGATGTCGCTCTACCGCAGCGTGATGTTCGCGCCGGAGGGGCTCGAGCGCTACCAGCGCGAGCTAATCGCCACCGTGGTGAGCCGGGCCAACGACTGCCACTACTGAACTCAGGCCCACGCGGCGGATCTCCGTGTTGAGCTTCCGCAGATGGACGAGCCCGCGCGCGAAGCGCTCGTGGAGGCCGCGCAGGTCGACTGGCGCGCATCGGCCCTCGCGGCCCCCGACCGAGCGCTGTGCGCCTACGCCGACAAGCTGACGCGCACGCCGGCCGAGATGACGGAGGCGGACATCGAGGAGCTGCGCGCGCAGGGCTTCGACGACGTGGCGATCCACGACGCCATCCAGGTCATCGGCTACTTCAACTACATCAACCGGATCGCCGACGCCGTGCACGTCGACCTCGAGCCGGAGATGACGCCGTACCCGGAGTTCTGAGGGCGCTGTCGAGCGCTGAGCGTCGCCTCGGCGGCTCAGCGGGTCAGCCAGCCGCCGTAGAGCTCGGGGCGACGATCGCGGAGGAACAGCCGCTTGGCCGGCGATCGATCGATCGCCGCCAGGTCGAGGTCGGCGACCAGCACCTCGTCGGTGCCGCGTCCCGCCCGCGCGATCAGACGGCCGCGCGGATCGCACACGTAGGACTCGCCCGCGAAGGTCAGCTCGCCCTCGGGCCCGACGCGGTTGCAGAGCGCGGCGAAGAAGCCGTTCTGCAGCGCGGCGACCTGCAGCTCGGCTTCGTACAGCCCGTCCTCCCACTCGTCGACGACGCCGGCCTGGGGCACGACGACGAGCTCGGCGCCGCCCAGCGCGAGCGCGCGGAAGCTCTCCGGATAGTGGCGGTCGTAGCAGATGACGACGCCGATGCGCCCCTTCGCCGTCGCGTACACGGGGAGGCCGCGGTCGCCCGGCGCGTAGAAGCCCCTCTCGTGGAAGCCGTCCGAGTCCGCGATGTGAATCATGCGCGTGACGCCGAGGAGCGCGCCGTCCGCGTCGATCACGGGGGAGCTGTCGAAGCGCTGGTCGCCGTCGAGCTCGTAGAGGTTCAGCACGAACACGACGTTCAGTTCGCGCGCCAGCGCGCTGAAAACTTCGGTCGTCGGTCCTGGGATCGTCTCGGTCCGCGCGAGCAGCTCCGGCGTCGCGTGCTCGCGCGGCAGGAAGAGGTCGAAGGCAAGCTCGGCGAAGGCGATCACGTCGGCGCCTCGAGCGGCGGCGTCGCGCGCCGCGGCGATCCCGCGCGCGAGGTTCTCGCTGGGGGAGTCGGTGGCGTGCTGCTGGATGAGGGCGAGGCGCATGGACCTACTCCGCCGGCTCCCGCAGGGTGGTCCACCGGTTCACGCGCTCGATCCGGTGGCTCGTCACGCGGCCCGAGGGCCAGCGCACCTCGAGCGACTCGAACGCCTCGGCCTCGCCGAGGCCGAAGTGCACGCCGCCGGTGTGGCCCGCGAGGTAGCCGCTCCCGGCCTCGACCACGCGCGTCTGCACCAGCCCATCGACGCCCAGCGTGACGCGCGCGCCGACCGCCTGCGTGTTCCCGTCGGAGCCGATCAGCCGCAGGCCCAGCCAGTTGCCCCGCCCGGGGATCACGTTGCGGAGGAGCTGGTAGGGCCCGTTGTTGTTCGTGACGAACACGTCGAGGCCGCCGTCGCCGTCGTAGTCCGCGATGGCCGCGGCGCGCGAGGCGAGGGGCGCGGTCACGGCCGGGCCGGCCGCTGCGCTCGCGTCCTCGAAGCGACCCTCGCCGTCGTTCAGGTAGAACTGGTTGGGCTGGCCGACGCAGATGCCGGTGCTCTCGTAGTCCGGGCTCGTGTAGCCGTTCGGGACGAACAGGTCGAGGTCGCCGTCGTTGTCCGCGTCGAAGAACACGCAGCCCCAGGACGTCGCGCCGACGCTGTTGCCGAGCCTGGCGCGCACGGTGACGTCCTGGAACGTCCCCGTGTGCGACTTGCGCAGCCCGCCGGTGATCAGGTTGTTGCGGTAGAGCGCGTTGGCCTCGAGCTCCCAGTTCGTCAGGAACAGGTCGAGGTCGCCGTCGAGGTCCACGTCACCGGTGGTCACGCCCATCCCGCCGCGCGGGTCGTCGAGGCCTACGAGGAACGAGATGTCCTTGAAGGTTCCATCGCCCTCGTTCCGGTAGAGCACGTTGTAGGAGACGTCGTTGGCGACGTAGAGGTCGAGGTCGCCGTCGAGGTCGAAGTCCCACCAGATCGGCTGCATGCCGCGACCCTGTTCGTCGCCGAGCCCTAGGTCGTCCGCGCGCTCGCGCAGGGTGCCGCCGTCGTTCTCCAGGAAGTGGTTCTTCCCGCCGGGGAACGCGAAGGGGAGCATCTCGACGGGGTCCTCGCGCTGGTAGCCGGGCAGCTCTTCGACGGGCGGCATCAGCGCCGTGTCGTAGACGAGGTAGGTCGTCACGTAGAGGTCGAGGTCGCCGTCGCCGTCGTGGTCGGCGGCCGCGACGCCGGCGCTCCAGCCGTCGCCGGCCAGCTGGTGCTGGGCGGAGACGTCGGTGAACTGCACTCCGCCGTCGTTGCGGAAGAGCTTGTCGGGCCCGTAGTTCGCGACGTAGAGGTCGAGGTCGCCGTCGCCCTCGAGGTCGAAGAACAGCGCGCCCATGCCCGCGCCGGCGTCCTCGACTCCGGCGGCGGGAGCGGCGACGAAGCTACCGTCGTCCTGATTGATGAGCAGCCGATTGGTCGGCGGCTCGCTGCCCTCGCGACCGCCGCCCTGCACGACGTAGAGGTCGGGGAGGCCGTCGCCATTGACGTCGCCCCACGCGGCTCCAGGGCCCATGGTCGGGCGGATGTCCCGCTGTTCGTGCGGGCCCTCGAAGTGCACGCCCGACGGCACGGCGCTCTGACTGGCCTCGAGGAACCACGGACGCTGCAGGTCATCGGCCCGCGCGGAGGCCTCCTCGGGGCGGGCTTCGAGGGCGATGTCGACCCGAACGAGCAGCGTCATGGCCGACCCTTCGCTGACTGCCGGCGCCGGGAACTCCAGCTCGAGCAGCTGGCGCGGCGCGAGCGTGTGTGGGGCCGCGCGATCGAAGCTCGCGAGCTGGTCACCGGCCTCGTGAACGGGCCGCAGGAGCCCGCTGCCGCGGCGCGCGGCGCGTCCTCTGCGCTCCACCGCGAGGGTGCGAACGCGGCGCGGAGCGAGCGCCTCACCCGCGTCCTCGAGTGGAGCGACCTGGGCGTGGTACAGCCGATCGATCGCGGTGCCGCGGCTGCGCAGCTCCCAGGCCGTCTCTCCGGGGAGCAGCAGCACGTCGCGCGGTCCGACGCCGCCGCGCAGCTCGCTCCACGGCCCCTCGCCCTCACGCGCGTCGACGAGCCACGGCGCCCGCAGCGCGGACTCTCCGGCGAGCAGCACGAGTCGGGTTCCTGCGGGGCCTGCCGCGACCTGCAGCCCTCCTCCCTCGACGCCGTGGCCGTCGAAGCGCGCGAGCGTGCCGAGCTCGTTCGAGTGCGGCAGCCGCGCGAATGCCGGCAACCGGGCGCCGCGGACCTCGACCAGCTCCCCGTCGGCGCGCAGAAGCTCGACATCCGCGCCGTGCTCGACCGCGCGCACGCTCAGCGTCCGCAGGTCGACCTGCGCGCCGTCGGGCGTCGCGACGCGCAGCGTGAAGCCGCGCGGACCGAGCACGGCGCGCGGTACACGGTCGCTCGAGGTCACCGTCGGGAGGATCACGAGGGTCTCGCCCTCGGCGAGGTCCGCCGCCCACTCGTAGCCATCCGCTTCGCGAACGTGCAGGGTCGGAGCGGACTGGAGCGCGGGAGCGAGGAGCAGGAGGCTGGCGATCATGGTTGTGCGTGGCGCGGGTTGCCGCCACATTGCGCCAAATGCAGCGGCGCCCCGCTAGCCCTGGAGGCCGGCGGGGCGCCGCGCGCGATCGGTGCGTGTCAGCTGGTCGCAGCCTTCTCGGCGGCGGCCTCCGCGTTCTCTTCCTCGACCACGGTGACGGGCGCGGGCTGCAGCTTCAGCTCGCGGATGTCATCGACGGCGAAGTCGATGCTCGTCTCACGCTCGATGTTGATCAGGCGACCAGTCCCCTTGAAAGGGTTGAAGATGAGCGCCCCCTGAACGATCCGACCGTCCTTGAACCTCATGGTGACCTTGTCGGCCGTACGCGCGTTCAGGAGGATGTCGTAGATCCGCTCGGGGATCATCTCGCGTCCCTTTTTCGTCGTGCTCATGTGCTTGGTCTCCGGGCTGCGTGGATCGACGCGCGAACGTCGGGCCGTGGTGCGGCTCGAATGCGGTGTGGACCGTGGCCAGTGGGGGGGTGGCGCGGGTCAGGCCAGTGGAAGAACGGAGTGAGGCAGGAGCTCGTCGATGCGCTCGACGAGGAGTTTCGACCAGGTCTCGTAGTTGGCGCCCTTGGCGAGCCGTTCGCGCAGCTCGTCGAGGGTCACCAGCTCTCCTTCGAGATGGTCCTTCTCGCGAATCTCGACCGTCCCGCGCACCCGGACCACTTGGACCAGGCCGACGTGAACGGCTCCGACCGGATTGGAGTCGTCGTTGAGCACCCCGACCGACTGGGTCGTGTAGGTGCCCTCGATCGTGAGTTCCTCTTCAAGCTCGCGGATCGTCGCGGCTTCGAGGAGCTTGGCGCGTGAGGACTCGTCCCCACGCTCCGGAGCGGCGTCGATCGGATTGATGTGTCCGCCGATGCCGATGGAGAGCTTGTCGTGCAGTCGTGATTCACCACCCTTGGAGAGGCGCTTCACGAGCAGGACGCGATCGTCGCAGCACACCACACCGTACGGGATGATCTGCTGCAGGTGCGGCGAGCGCTCCGCATAGGCGCGCTCGACAAAGAAGCCGCGATCGATCGCGGCGTGTTCGAAGCCCTCGCGGCTCAGCCCCTCTCCGTCCGACTCGACTCGGAACGGCTGCAGTCCGTGCGGGTAGAACTCGGGAAAGAGCTCTTCCCTGGGGACGACGTAGACGAACTCCATGGGGCAGCGGTGAGGAGGGGAGCGGGTGGGCTCGGGGCGGTGCGCTGGGCTCGTTCGGCGGTCGGGAACGTGCGGAGATCCGTCGACCGAAGCGTCGTTTCGAAGGGCGCCAGCGGAGGGCCGGACTCTACACACGATCTTCAATACCGTCAAGATCCAGCGGTCGTTTCACGTGCACACCACTACCCGTTGTGTGTCGTGTTTCTGGGGAGCGGACGAGGTTCGTCCTCGACCGTCGAGCTTCCCCTCGCTCGCGCACGACGGGCGTGCGCGCGATGCGTGTCGTCGGGGAGCCCCAGGTAGGGAGAGCGCGGCGCGAGAAGACGTGTAAGCCGGGTTCTGTCCTTCCCTCGCGGGAAGTAGCAGCCATTTCTCTGGGACCGACATCGCTGCCGGCCTCGAACGACCTACCCGGGAGGCCCTGCGGTGCGGGTCATCACCCACCTCCCCTATTTGGTCTTTCTCCGGGTGGGGTTTGCCGTGCCGGCCCTGTCACCAGGAACCGCGGTGCGCTCTTACCGCACCGTTTCACCCTTACCGCCCGTCCGAAGACGGGAGGCGGTTTGTTTTCTGTGGCACTTTCCCTGGCCTCGCGGCCGGTTGCCGTTAGCAACCACCCTGACCCGAGGAGCCCGGACTTTCCTCCCGCCCCACCCGAAGGGGGACGAGCGACTGCTCAGTCTTCTCGCGCCGCGTGGGGAGTCTAGCCTGTTCGGGAGCCGCAGCGCGACCTGATCGGGTCCGATAGCGTCGGGTCCGCGCGAGTTGCGCCGCTGCTGACGGGATCCAGACGCAGCCCGGCGCAGCGCTCCACGAGCAGCCCGTGGTGGAACTGCTTTCGTTCGAGAGCGGTGACTCGCTTCCCGTGGTGGGCCGCGGGAACGCAGTCGAATCGGTGGATTCAGCGAGGCTCTCGCGGGCCGCCATGGGGCGCGGGGCGCGG
>CAYGST010000158.1:0-9572 GCA_964352415.1 uncultured Planctomycetaceae bacterium
GAAGGGCCCCTGCCCCAGCGGGTCCTGCTGATCTCCCTCGACACCCTGCGAGCCGATCACACGGGCTTCGGCGGCTACGACAGGCCGACCACGCCGTTCCTCGACACCCTCGCCGCGGAAGCCGTCGTCTTCGACAAGCACTTCGCGAACTCGAACTGCACGCTGCCGTCGCACGCCACGATGCTGACCGGCCTGCACTACCCGAGCCACGGGGTGAAGCCCGTGGGCGAGAAGGACCCGATTCGCGTGCTGCCGAGAGGAGCCGTCACCCTGGCCGAACGCTTCCAGGAAGCGGGCTACCAGACGGCCGGCTTCACCAGCCACGGTACCTGGCTGAACGCAGACCACGGCTTCGACCGCGGCTTCGATCACTTCGAATCGGGCTGGGTCGACGCCGACACGATCATCGACGGCTACCTCGACTGGATCGACGACACGGACCCGCAGCAGAGCTTCGTGTTCCTGCACTTCTTCGACATCCACTCCGACGCCGTCAACAAGGGGCCTTGCCTGCCCTATCGCTCCACTCCCGAGCTCGTCGCCGAGTTCGCCGGCGAGACTCCGGCGGGGTTCACCGGCTGCTCCGAACAGTTCAAGCGCCCGGACGGTCGCGTGAGCTGCGGGTCGAACTACCTGAAGGACCTCTCCAACAAGCTGGAGCCCCTGCCGGACGAGCACCTCGAGTTCCTCGTCGGTCTGTACGACGCCGGCATTCGCCGGCTTGACGACCAGCTGAAGGACCTCTTCGCCCAGCTCGAGGAGCGCGGACAGCTCGCCAACACCCTCGTGGTGGTCACCGCCGATCACGGCGAGTCCTTCAACGAGCACGGCACGATGCTGCACGACACGCACCACGACGAGGTGGCGAACGTGCCGCTGATCGTCAAGCTGCCCGAGACGGCCGGGGTCGCGCCGCGGCGCATCGATGCGCTCACGCAGTCCACCGACCTGGCGCCGACCATCCTGGACCTGTGCGGCCTCGAGCCGATCGGTCAGGTGCCGTCCCTCGCGCCCGCCATCATGCTCGGCGAGGAGCCGGACGACGGTCTGGTGCTGTTCCACGGGCACATCCTGATCGGGCGCGACGAGGGCGGCGAGTACAAGATCGTGAAGGTCGGCGGCAAGAAGTCCCCGATGTTCTACGACCGCGACGCGGACCCGAAGGAGGAGTACAACCTGCTCTCGAATCCGGAGTACCAAACGGCGCAGCGCGACCGCCTGTGGGAGATCTACGGCAAGCTGACCGAGCTGAACGAGGAGTGTCGATCGATTTTCGGCACGCTGGAGGCGCTCGAGAATGGCCAGGGGGCCTCCCTCTCCCCCGAGCGCATCGCGGAGCTCAAAGCTCTCGGCTACCTCGGCGGCGATCCGCCCCCGGCGGAGTCGGACGAGGCATCGGACGGCGGAAAGAGTCCCCCCGTGGAGTGAGGCCGGCGCCGGGATCCGGGTGAATTCCGGACTCTCGCTCCAGCCGGATGGAGTTCTGCTCCGACATCTGTGCACCGGGCTCCCGCCCTCGTTCCCATGGGAAATGCACGGATGAATTGGTTCTCGCGCCTCCTTCAAACGCTCTTCGGTAACGGAAAGAGCAAGCGCACCTCCAAGGCGAAAGCCAAGGGGGCCCGCCCCGTCCTTCAGTCCCGCGACGCCGACTCGGCGGAGGGAGAGGACGCCACGAAGGCGCGGGGGGTCGGGAACCTCGACCACTCGCGGCTACGCTCGGCGGCCCTTCAGCAGGGCGAGAAAGAGCTCCTCGACAAGGTCGCCCGCAAGGTGGAGGCCGGTCGCTTCGAGCTGCCCCACCTGCCCGCGACGAGCCTCGCCCTGATCAACCTCGCCGGCCGGCCCGGCGTCGATGTCGGTCGTGTCGTGCAGCTGGTCTCCTCCGACCCGTCGCTCGCGAGCGAGCTCCTGCGGGTCGCGAACTCGGTGCTATACGCCGCGCACGTTCCGGCGCAGACGCTCAACGAGGCCGTCATGCGGATCGGGCTCCGTGGCCTCCAGACCCTCATCTACTCGGTCTCGGTCAAGGGCACGATCCTGAAGATCAAGGGCCTCTCCTCCTACTCGAAGGAGATCTGGCGCCAGGCGTTCAGCGTGGGCAACATCGCCCGCCACATCGCGCCGCAGTTCGGCATCGAGCGCGAACGCGCCTTCCTGATCGGCTTGCTGCACGACGTCGGCAAGATCGCGCTCCTCGCGATGCTCGCGAAGGAGGAGCAGGAGGGTCAGATGATCGGCCCCGCCCTCGTGGGCCGCGTGTTCTTCGTCTTCCACGAGAAGGCCGGACACCGCCTCGCGACGAAGTGGCGCCTCGACGACGAGATCGCGAGCGTCACGGGCAACCACCACAACTTCGCTCAGAACGAGGAGTTCGGCCGCAGCGCCGCCTTCGCGAGCCTGGCGCACAAGCTCGACCTGTACCTCTCGTACGACAACGACGAGGACTACAACCAGCTGCTCAGCTGCGAGGAGTTCGAGTACCTCGGACTCGACACCGCGCGCCGCGACACCGTGCTGCAGCTCGCTCGCCGCGCCTTCGCGGAGTCGGCGACGGAAGACCGCGAGGCGAAGGCCGCCTGAAACGGGCGGGCTGAGCCGAGCGACCTGGGCGGTACGCGCCGCCCAGGTCGCCGGTACGCCTGGAGGATGAGGCGGACCGACGTTCGCCGTACCCCGCCCGCAGCGCTAACGCGCAGCTACTGGTTCCAGGGCGCCTCCCAGGAGAAGCTCGCGTTGATCCCGACGGCGTAGGTCGTGGGCGTCGAGTTCGTGTAGGTGACCTCCCAGCGCGCCAGCGGGCGGGTCGGTTTGATGACGTCGAGAGCGAAGGCGCACTGGCAGGTTCGAACGCCACTCTTCCAGACGTAGGCCGTGTTCAGCGGCGCCGCGGTGCTGTCGCCGCCCGTCAGACTGAGCTCCCAGGTCTGACCCGTCTCGTTGTTGAAGATCTTGAGGCCGTCCACGATCGCCGTGCGGACTTCGGCTCCGGTTGGCGCGGACGAGGGCAGGGTCAGAGCGTCCCACGCTGTCCAGATCGCGCTCGAGACGTGGGCCTGGAATTCAGAACCGACGGCCTTCCTGAGCTCGACGAAGTCGGCTTCGGAGATGGCGTAGGTCGGGTGTTGGATCTGGAGTACCAGGTGCGCGGTGATCGGGGGCATGCAGTCGGGAGTCTCGGGTTCGTGGAGGGAGAGAGAGTGTGGTCGCGCAGCTCAGGGCTCGAGGCTCTTCACGCAGCGAAAGCCCTGAATGAATCGGTTGGCCGAGCGATCGTCGGTGCCGAGGTAGTCGAAGGTGAACGAGTCCAGGCCGATGTGCCCTCCGCCGACGTGGAACTGCAGCGGGTCGCGGAGCGTCCCGGGGGCGTTGTCCGTGTCCAGCCGTTCGGTCTCGAAGTCGGGCGTCTCCGTCCACTCGCGCAGGTTGCCGAGCAGGTGCCGCAGGCTGTCGGGACCCTCCAGCGGACCCCTGCCGACACGCTGCACGTGGTCCAGGAAGTACGCTCGACTCAGCTCGAGGGTGCGCTCGTCCGGATCGGTCCCCACGCGAACACCCGGGGGATAGGCGGCCCCGCTCAGCCCATGTAGTTTCGGATCCTCGGGCGGCGCTCCATCCGGATAGAGGCGCCCGTCCGTACCTCGCCCGAGACGTTGCTGTTCGTCGACGGTCGGTAGGCGCATGCCCAGCCACTCGGCGCAGTCCCGGGCCTCGTCGAAGGCGATGCCCGAAGCGGGCAAGGGATCCCAGCTCGAGTCGTAGGGCACGGGCCAGAACGCGGGCGGCTCTCCATCCGTCGCGAGCAGGAACGCGCGGTACTGCGCGCAGCTGACCTCGTCCCGCATCGCGTAGAAGCCCTCGCCGGTGATGGTTCGCGGCAGACGTGCGGAGTCGGGGGACGCGTCCGAGCTGCCGCTGAGGAACTCCCCGGGCTCGATGGGAACGAGGTTCGCCGTCACCTCGGCGGTCGAGCGGATCACGACGTCCAGGACGTGGTCCTCGCCCGGCTGCATGAAGAAGCGCGTGAGCTCGGCGTGGCCGTGGCCCTCGGCCTCCACGAGGACGCGCAGCGCGCCGGGTTGGAACGGCGCGTCCTGGAGCGGCGTCCGCCCCAGCTCCACCGGGGCGCCGTAGCTCCCGTCCGGCTCCAGGTAGCGCAGGCGAACCAGGGCACCCGTCGGCTCCGAGGTCAGGCTGAGGTGCGCGTAGGAGGCGCCTTCGATCGTGCGGTCCCCCCACCAGTCGAGCAGCAGCGGAAGCGCGACGAGGAGCGTCACCAGCAGACCCACCGCAGTCGAGAGCGCCGGATGTGCGCGCGCGCGCCGCGCGAGGCTGCGCACCCGCCCCACCGGGCGAGCCACGATCGACTCGTGGTTCAGGAAGCGCCGCAGGTCCTCCGCCATGGCGGCGGCGGTCGGGAAGCGGTGGTCGGGGTTCTTCTCCATCGCCTTCGCGGCGATCGTGACGAGGTCCCGGGGCAGGTCCGGGCGCAGCTTGCCGAGCTCCGGAGCCTCCTTGAACGAGATGGCGTAGAAGAGCTCGTGCAGCGTGTCTCCGCCGAAGGGGCGGCGTCCGGAGAGCATCTCGTACAGCACGACGCCGAGGGAGAAGACGTCCGAGCGCCGGTCGATGACGACGCGCTTGCCCAGGGCCTGCTCGGGGCTCATGTAGCTCGGCGTCCCGGCGAGCTCGCCCTCCAGCGAGAGGCTGTCCTCGGAGAGGTCCTTGGCCAGGCCGAAGTCGAACAGGCGCGGCTCGCCCTCGGCGTCGAAGAGGATGTTCGCCGGCTTCACGTCCCTGTGGATGAGGCCCTTCTCGTGGGCCGCGTGCAACGCATCCGCGAGCGCCGCCGCGATCCCCGCGGCGCGGGCGTTGGGGCTCGAGACCGCCTGGGTCCCTCCGCTGGAGAGCAGCCCATCCGGGTCTTCGCCGGGCGCCGCCTCGGCGCGGTCGGAGAGGACCGTGGCCAGGGAGGGGCCCGGGACGTACTCCATGACGATGTAGAGGTAGCCAGCCTCCTCGCCGACGTCGAGCACGGGGACGATCCCCGGGTGATCGAGCTGGCGCGTCGCCTCCATCTCCCGTCGAAAGCGCTGCACGGCGCGGGTCGTTACGAGAGCGTTGATCAGGAGCACCTTGATCGCGACCGGCACACCTCCGTCCTCGGGGTGTGCGAGGAACACGACGCCCATCCGCCCTCGGCCGAGCTCGCGCGCGATGCGGTAGCCCCCGATGCTCTGCGGCGGGAAGGCGCCGGCCGCCTGGGCTTCGCGCTTGGGGAGGTCCGAGCGCAGGCGCTGCACTTCGAGGCAGCGCTCGCGCAGCTCCGTGCGCCACGACGCGGGGAAGTTCGCGCAGTACGCATCGAGGTCGATGTCGTCCTCCGCCGCGGCGAGCAGCGCGAAGCGCACGACGGCGTCTTCCAGGCCCTGCGGCTCATCGGCCCCTTCGCTGCGCGTGTCGTCCATGGCTCCTCTCTCCTGGGAGTCCCCCTCCCTGGATGCGCAGAGGGGCGTGCGTCGGGCAGTGGAAGCCGATTTTCTCCCGAAATCGACCTGTGGCCCTCAGCGGACCCGTCGCGCCTATCCCGAACCGCGAGTCCGCAGCGTACGATGCCGCCCGCGGGATCGCCAAGTCCTGCTCGCCCCCCGTTGCAAGGAGAGAATCCGTCGTTCACGGAGTCGCTCGAACTGATCCGCCTCGCCCAGGACGGTCAGGTCGGTGCGCTCAACGACCTGCTCGCTCGGTACTACGAGCGGGTTCGGCGTGTCGTGCGCGCGCGGCTGGGGCCTCAGCTGCGCTCCTGTCTCGACTCCGGTGACATCCTGCAGGAGACCTTCATCGCCGCTGTCTATGGCTTCGATGGCTTCGAGATGCGCGGAGAGTCGAGCCTCCTGCGCTGGCTCAGTCAGATCGCCGAGAACCAGATCCGCGCGGCGGCGGCCTACCATGGAGCGCAGCGCCGGGACCGGCGGCGCGAGGAGCCCTGGGTCCGCGCGCGCGGTGCGCTGGAGAGCGGCGAGATCGTGACGGATCCCCCGGCCCCGGGACCGCAACCCCTCGAGGTCCTCGTGGACGGGGAGTCGCGTCAGCGCCTGGACGACCTGCTCTCCGCGCTTCGGCCGGACCAGCGCGAGGTGATTCTCCTGCGGGACTACATCGGCGGCAGCTGGAAGGAGGTCTGCGAGTGGACCGAGGGCACGAGCGTGGACGCCGTGCGACTCTTGCACGCCAGGGCCCTGACGGCGCTCGCGAAGCTGAACCGCAAGCTGCGCCCGTAGGGCGCCAGGGGCGACCCAGTCCGCACCAGACCTCGGGCTCTGGACACCCCCCGGGCGAGTGAGCGAAGGCGCACCGACGCCTTGGATCCGCCTCTCGCCGAAAGACCCTCCAGGAGCCCCTCGAGCGGAACTGAACCGCCTGGAGCCATGCATGGCCCGTTCGATCAATCTGTCGGAGCCGGCAGGGAACCTGGAGGGGGGTAGTCTTGGTCTAGAACGCTGGTTCCCCCATCCCGGCGCCCCCGGGCGTGGATCGGAGGGACCTGGCGGCTCCCCCCCGGGTCGCCACCGCTGCAGTACCAACCCTGATCCCCCATGAAGCGAATTCTCAGCACGGCCGCGCTCTGCGCCGCCCTGGGCGTGTCCGCGCAAGCGCAGACCCAGTCGTCCTTCCCGTTGCAGGTCACGAACCTCGATCGAGACCTAGGTCTCGTCGAGGCGTCGCCCGACTACGCCGTGATCCAGGCACTCCTGGGTGAGCGCAGCGTGCTCCTGCGCGACGCCTACCTGCCCGGCGGCCAGCTCGTCGACCTCGCGGTCGAGCGCATCGACCTCGAGAAGCGCAAGTTCGGCTTCTTCGTCGACGGCGTTCGCCGGCCCGACCTGCTCGACGGCCTCGACCTCTCGGTCTGGCGCGGCAGCGTCGCCGGGGATCCGAGCTCGGAGGTCCTGCTGTCGTTCTCGCGCGCGGGTACCCGCGGCTGGATCAAGCACCAGGGCACGCTCGTGCACCTGATGCCGCAGCCCGACGAGACGGGCGATTGGGAGGCCGGCAGCACGCTCCTCGTGACCGAGGCGACGCTGATCGCGAACGGCCGCACGCTCGGCGAGTTCTGCGGCTCCGACCAGGCGCGCAGCCGCGGGCTCGGCGAGCGCAGCGTCAACCCGCTCAACGACATGGATGACATCCAGGGTCAAGGTCCGAACACCCAGGCGCTCGGCGCCGGCTCGTGCACCCTGCGCGAGGCTCAAGTCGCCGTCGAGACCGACTTCCAGCTCTTCCAGCAGTGGGGCAGCCTGAACGCCGAGACGGCGTACGTGACCACGCTCCTCGCCGCGGGCTCCGACCGCTACGAGCAGCAGATCGAGACGGTCCTGACCTACCCCTACGTTCAGTTCTACACGAACTCGAACGACCCCTGGAGCGCGCAGGACAGCGGCGGCAACAGCATCGACGTCCTGCAGGAGTTCCAGGCCGCGTGGGTCGGGAACGTCCCGATGGGCGCCGACCTCGGCCACTTCCTGTCCGGCGCGGGCCTCGGCGGCGGTGTCGCCTGGCTCGACGTGCTCTGCAACAACGAATTCAACTTCGGCGTCAGCGGCAACATCGACGGCAACGTCAACTTCCCGGTCCAGCAGCAGCCCAACAACTGGGACTTCATCGTCTTCACCCACGAGCTCGGCCACAACTTCAGCACGCCCCACACGCACGACTACTGCCCGCCGATCGACGAGTGCGCTCCGAACGGCTACTTCGGACAGTGCCAGAACGGCCAGTCGTGCACGAGCTCCGGCTCGATCATGAGCTACTGCCACCTGTGCAGCGGCGGCACCGCCAACATCACGACCTTCTTCCACCCGACGGTCGTCAACACGATGAAGAACGGGGCCAACTCGTGCCTCCCGCTCTTCACGGGCATCGACACGGACGCTCCCGAGCTCGTCAGCAACGTCGCGACGACCCCGGTCAGCACCGACATCGCCGTCGGCGTGATCGGCAACGTCGATCTGAACTACCGCTACAACGGCGGAGCCTGGACGGCGATCCCGATGACCAACACCTCGGGCGGCACCTACGAGGCCGACCTGCCCACCGCCGCCTGCGGCGACAGCCCCGAGTTCTACATCACCTACGACTCGGCCAGCTGCGGCCCGACGGCTGATCCGGCGGGCGGCGCGAGCGCTCCGTTCACCGCGGCCGTGGGTGTCGCAGCGATCGCGTTCGCGGACGACTTCGAGTCGGACCAGGGCTGGACGACCGCCAACCTCGGCGCGAGCTCGGGTGACTGGCAACGCGGAGTGCCGGTCAACGACAATGGCTGGGAACACGACCCCAACTCCGACGGCGACGGCAGCGGCTCGGCCTTCCTGACCGAGAACCAGAACGGCAACACGGACGTCGACGACGGCGCGGTGGAGCTGACCTCGCCCACCATCGACATGTCGGCCGGTAACGTGCTCGTCAGCTACCGCTATTTCCTGCGCCTGACGAACGACGACGGCGTCGACCGCCTGCTGGTCGAGGCCAGCTCGAACGGTTCGGGCGGACCCTGGACGACGGTGGCCGTGCACGACACGAACGGCGGCCTGTCCTGGCGCTCGCACTCGATCGACATGTCGACGAGCGGCGTGACCTTGACGGCCAACATGGCCCTGCGCTTCACCGCCAATGACGGCGACACGCAGAGCATCGTCGAGGCCGGCATCGACGGCCTCGAGGTCGCGAGCATCTCCTGCGACGACGGTGGTCCCGTGACGGGCGCCTACTGCGCCCCCGCCAACGGCAATTCGGTCTCGCCGAACGGCGCGACGCTGGTCAACCTCGTCGGGAGCCCGGGCGGTCAGATGACCTTCTCCATCACCGACCTGCCGAACTCGCCGGGCGTCCTGTTCTACGGCGGTACGCAGGGCGACCTGCCGTTCGGCTGCGGGCGTCGCTGCGTCGTCGGTCCGATCCAGCGCTCGGGAGTCTTCGTGGCCTCGGGCAACTCCCTGGTGGCGAACCTCGACACGACGGGCTCGGGACTGCCGTTCAACATCCAGTACTGGTACCGCGATCCCTCGAATGCGGCGAGCTGCGGCTCGGACTTCAACACCAGCAACGCGCTCGGCTTCTAACGAAGCGAGCGCGTCCTAGACGCGCTCATTCCCAGGCGGCGGGGCTCGCTTCGGCGGGCCCCGCCGCTTCCTCGTGGGCCGCCGATCCGGTCAGCTGGGCTCGCTGATCACTGCGTAGCGCAGGTGCTAGCGCGCCCGCTCCACAGGACGCGCCCGTTGCCCGCAAGCGGGTGAACTCCACGCGAGGCGCCGGGTCGGAGCCGCTTCGCCAACGCGCGGTCGTTCCAGGGAGACGCCCGGGTCGCTTCAAGGCCCAGACCCGGGCGATTCTCGCTGCTGTGCCGCGTGCGGGCGCGGCCCCCGCTCAGACGAGTGGCGTGACCCCGGGAACCGCGACGTCGAGGTAGGCGGCTTCGACGTCACCCCAGGCGTAGGCCTTCGGCGCGAGGTCGAGCTCCGAGGCGAGCACCTGCTCGCGGGTGACCGTCTGGCCGGTGTACGCCGCCATGCGGC
>CAYGST010000159.1:0-9460 GCA_964352415.1 uncultured Planctomycetaceae bacterium
TTCCCGCTCTCGAGGACCGCCTTGCGCGGCTCGTGGCAGTAGTGCGCGAACGGCCGGTGCCGCCGCGCCGTGTCGCCGTGGCGCTTGGAGACGAGCAGCACGTGACCGAGATTCTCCAACAGGTCGGCCGGCACGATGCGCGGCTCGCCGGAGACGTTCTTCAGCTTGAGCTCGATCACCGCCGGCTCGAGGAACTCGAAGGCCGGCTTGGGGCGGTTCGTGCGCAGCGTCAGCTCGAAGCCCGTCCCACGCTCGCCTTCGAGGTCCCGGAAGCCGTGGTCGTCGAACCAGTCGGCGTTGCCCATCTGCACGTAGGCCTCGGGGGCGTGGCGCAGGAACAGCAGCTCGGCGTCGCTGAAGCGGTACTCGAAGTTGCCGAAGAAGGCCGACTGCCCCCCCGAGACGTAGTACGGGTAGTTCATGAAGCTACGCGCTTCGGACTCGTTCGCGAGCGGGACCCAGCTCGTCCCGAGCGACTTCTGCCAGGAGTGCGCGAGGTTGAACGCGTGCCCCATCTCGTGGACGGCGGTCCAGAAGCGCATGCGGCGCGTCCAGGCAGTGGGGTCCGCGTCGCCACTCGGCGCGTTCTTGATGAAGGACTCGTTGAAGATCGCCGTGCCCTGGCGGTGGTTCGGGCCGATGTCGTCGAACATGATCCCGCCGAGGCCGGTACCCGAGTCGCTCAGCGCGGCGAAGAAGGTCCACATCGACCACTGGGGCTTGTCCGCGAAGCGCGACCAGTAGGTCTGCATCGCGTCGTGCATCTCGGAGTCGCTCCACTTCGCGTCGCTGCCCGCTGCAGAGAGCGGGACGATGCTGTCGCCCCCCGTGCGCTTCACGTCGAAGCCCGAGCGCTCGAAGACCTCGTCGATCGTCAGGTTCTCGCTCGGCAGCGTCCCCGGACGGGTCGGGTGATCGTGCGTGTCGACGTCGAGCACCGGCGTCACGCCGCTGACGCAGTCGTACTCGAGCTCGACCTCACGGAAGCGCTTCGACGAGCGGTTGAAGGTGCGCTTGCGCGTGCCGCTCGCCCCCGTGAAGGTCGCGACGAGCGTCTTCTTGGAGCTGAACAGCCCGCTCGTGACCTGGATCTCGACGCGGGTGTACGGGAGCAGCGTCGAGCTCCCCTCCTTGAACCAGATGGGACCTTCCCAGCACGAGCCGCCCAGACTCTTCAGCTTCGCGATCCAGTGCAGCCCGGAACCAAAGAAGGGCTTCAGCGTGCCGCTCGCGGTCGACTGCGACGCGCTGCCGTCGACGTCGAGCTTGAGCGTCTCGCTGGTCTTGAAGATCGGCCAGAAGCCCTCGATGCCGAGCTCGTCGTCCTCCGCCGCCTGCGCCATTCCGCCGTAGGGCGGGAACGGGCCAGGTGACGGCAGGTCGATCGGCAGCTTCGGAGTCGGAATCGGGATCGGCCAGGGCTTCCACGAGATCGTGGGCGCCGGCGTGTAGCTGCCGCTCACGCCGAGGTCGATGGGGATCCAGGGAAAGGGATAGAACTCGCGTAGCCCCTGGAGCTCGGAGATGGGCGGTGTCCCCGCGGCACGCGCGGGGGTGGGGACACTCGCGGCCCCCTTCTTCTTGGTCGTGGACATGGATCGATCTCCTCGTTCTCGTGTCGATGCCCCGCGCGAAGGCACGGAGTCGCTCACGCCCTGCAGCCGAAGCCCTGCGGCGGCGCGACAGGCGAATCCTGGATTCCTCGAGGCCACTGACTCGGCTCAGGGTTGCGGAAGAGGAGCACGCTCGAGCGCGCGCCGCCGCTAGGCTCTGCACTGATGCCCCGCCCGCTCGTCCCGCTCGCGCTCTGGCTCGTCCTGCTCGTCGTCGTGTCGAGCTTCGGGCCGGCCGACGCGCTGACCTGGTTCCTCGAGGTCGCGCCGCTCGTCATCGCTCTACCGCTCCTGCTGCTCACCGGGCGCCGCTTCCCGCTCACGCCGCTGCTCTACGCGCTCATCGCGCTGCACGCGGCGATCCTCGCGCTCGGCGGCACGTACACCTACGCCGAGGTCCCGCTCGGGTTCTGGCTGCAGGACCTCCTCGGCTTCGAGCGCAATCCGTACGACCGCATCGGCCACATCGCCCAGGGCTTCGTGCCGGCGATCCTTGCGCGCGAGGTCCTGTTGCGCACGTCGCCGCTCACGCGCGGCAAGTGGCTCGCCTTCCTCGTCGTCTGCGTCTGCCTCGCCTTCAGCGCCTTCTACGAGCTCGTCGAGTGGTGCGCCGCGCTGCTCTCTGAGGAGGCCGCGGAGGCCTTCCTCGGAACCCAGGGCGACGTCTGGGACACGCAGTGGGACATGTTCCTGGCCCTGTGCGGCGCGTGCGCCGCGCTCCTGCTGCTCGGCCGGCGGCACGATCGACAACTCGCGGCGCGAGGCTCGCGGACTCGGGAGCCGTCGTAGGCCTGGAGAATCGAGCGGCTCGGGCTCAAGCGCACCACCGTACCAGGACGATGGTACGGCCATGTCGCACTGGCGCGTGGACCCTTCGCTCGAGCAGCCGCCCTGGAAACAGGTCGTCGAGCGCGTGCTCGACGCCGTGGCGAGCGGAGAGGTCGAGCCTGGCGAGCCGCTGCTCAGCGTTCGCGCCATGGCCGCGGCCGCCCAGGTGAACCACAACACCGTCGCGCGCGCCTACCGCGACCTCGAGACGCTCGGCGTCGTGCGTGGCCAGAACGGCCGCGGCGTGTTCGTGGAGCCCGATGGTCCCGCCCGCGCCCGGGAGCGGCGCAGCGCGGAGACCCTCGACCGCTTCGAGGACGCCGTGCGTGACGCCCTGATGGCCGGACACGAGACCGAGGCGCTGCGCGCCGCGGTCGACCACCTGGCGAAGACGCCACCCCGCAGGAGAGCCTCATGACTTCGATCCCCTTCCTGTCCGTACGCGGCCTGGCGAAGCGCTACCGGCGCCACGCCGTCCTGCACGACATCGACCTCGACCTGCGCGTCGGTGAGACCACCGTCCTGCTCGGTACGAACGGCAGCGGCAAGTCGACGCTGCTACGCTGCTTGCTCGGCCTCGAACGCTGCGACGCCCGCGAGCACACGCTGCTCGGCGAGGACCCGCGCCGCGCGGGCGACCGGGCGCTCCTGCGCGTCGGCTACGTCCCCGACCACCCGGACATCTATCCGTGGATGACGGCGAACGAGCTCTACCGCTTCCTCGCGCCCAGCTACCCGAGCTGGTCGGCCGAGCGGACAGAGCAGCTCTCCGCGCGCCTGGCGTTCCCGTGCGACCGTCCGTTCCGCGAGCTCTCCCGCGGCGAGGCAGCCAAGGCGCTGCTCGTCGCGGCGCTGGCGCACGACCCCAAGCTCGTCGTCCTCGACGAAGCCTTCGCGCGCCTCGCGCCGCCAGTGCGGGACGAGGTCCTCGAGCTGTTCCTCGAGGAGGCCCCGCTCGAGCACGGCGCAGCGCTCGTCGCGACGCACGACCTCGAACTCGCCGCGCGTCTCGCGGACCGCGTGCTCCTGCTCGACGGTGGTCGGCTGGTCGCCGACGTGACGCCCGACGAGCTGCACACGCGCCCGGGCACCTCCGGCCTGCCGCAACGGCTGCGCGAGCTGTTCCCCGGCGTCGCCATGAACGAGCGGAGGGTGGCGTGAGCGCCTACACGACGCACATCTGGAAGGAGCTTCGCGCGGAGCGTCGCACCCTGGCCATCCTCGCCTTGCTGCTGCCCGCGACGATCGGGCTGCTGACGGCCTTCCTGCCGCGCCACACGCTCGGCGACGGCATCGCGGTCGATCTCGTCGTGGCGATCTGCCTCGTGACCACGCTCACCGCCATCGGCGCCGACTTGCTGCCGCGCGAGCGGCGCGGGACCGGAGCGCTGCTCGCGCGGGTGCCCGGCGCGCTCGCGACGAGCTTCCGTGCGAAGCTGACGCTCTACCTGGGCCTGCTCACCGTCGCCGTGGCCTACGGCGTCCTGATCGCCGTCGTCTGCTCGCTCCTGCGCCGCGGAACGATGCCGGGCGGCCTCGATTCGATCCTTGCGCCGTGGAAGCTCGGCGCGCTGCTCGTCGTCGCACTGGGCGCCTTCGCCGTCTCGGCCTGGCTCCCGCGAGGTGCCCTCGTGCTGCCAGCCACGGGCTGCTTCTTCGCGCTGATGTCGTTGCCCTTCTGGGGCTGGTTCCAAGGGCATCCGATGTTCCACACCGAGCCGGTCCACGTCGCGATCGGCGGCGCGGCGATCGGGCTCGGCGCCCTGGGTAGCGCATGGACTCAGTTCGTCTGGGGTGGGCGGGGACGCGGCCGAGCCCGGTCAGTCATCGCCAGCGTGGCGGTTGCAGCGCTGGGCTTCTCGCCGGTCTGGACCTGGACCGCAACGCGCTTCCACGCGGCCTTCACGCTCGAGCCCATCGTCCACGACGTCATCGTCGGTGAAGGGGGCCGCTTCGCCTACGTGACCGTCAAGCGCCTGATCCCCTGGTGGTCGCACCACAGCGACGGTTCCGAGCTCGACACCTACACGGCCGTCCTCGTGGACACGCAGACCGGTACGTGGACTCTTGCCGGACCGCTGGAGGCTTCGTCCTGGATGGGTCGACCGAGCGATCGGGCCCCGATCACGAGTCGGCGGGCTACGCGGGTTCGACTCGTGAACAGCGAGATCGGAGGCTCTCTCGACAAGGCCACCACCTGGTACGACGGCGAGGCGGCGGTTGCCCTCGACCCGCACAGCGGAACGTTCCCTACTTCCGACTGGAGTGACCTCGGCCTGAGCGCAGACGACCTCGACGCCGGGCGCGCCTTCGTCGTCGGTTCGGGCACCGGGTACTTCGTGACCTCGCATGACCTCGAGGTGCAGGAGCGCCTGGGCGACGAACGCATCTTCGTCGATCCCGCTTCCGGCCGCCGTCGCGGATTCGCTGAACTGGCGGCGGTCTTCGGCCATGCAGCCCGCAGCTTGCGGGTCCTCCCCGGTCGCTGGTTGATCCACCGGAATGGAGTCTGGCTGCGCCTGGACCCGGTGACCCTCGAGACCTCCCCCGCTCCTGGGGTTCTGCACGGTGACGTGTTGGGCCACTCCCTTGCCGACGGTTCCGCCCTGGTCGTCCGGCAATCGCGCGTGCTGCGCTACTGGCCCGAGAGCGGCGAGCTCGTCGAGCTCGACCTGCGGGGCTTCGCGCCGGACGACGGCGGAGTGCGACGGGGGCTCCACGTGTCCGAAGGGCACTGGTCGGGACACCTTCGCTCGGATCGACCCACCGTGTTGCGGCTCCGATCCGACTACGGCGAACAGCTCGTCGAGTTCGACCCGCGCAAGAACGCACTCCGCGCCCTGCTCGTGCTGGAGCCGAACGAGGGTGACGGCCCCTTCCGCCAGCGCGGACCACGTCTGTTCGACGGCGACTCCCGTCGCGCCCTGTACAGCCACCGCGATCTGAAGACCCTCGAGCGCTACGACCTCGAGACGCGTGAGGTCACGACGCTGTTCGCTGCTGCCTGGTTGAAGTGAAGCGAGCGAATCCCGTTGCCGCGAGAGCTTGCCGCTGCCGGCGATCGCCCGCGTCGCGAAAGACCTGCCCTCGATCCTGATGAACACCTACACCGCCCACGTCTGGAAGGAGCTGCGTGCCGAGCGCCGCACCCTGTTCCTGCTCGCGCTGCTGCTGCCCGCGACGATCGGGCTGCTGACGGCCTTCCTGCCCCGCCACACGCTCGGCGACGGCATCGCGGTCGACCTCGTCGTGGTGATCTGCCTCGTGACCACGCTCACCGCCATCGGCGCCGACCTGCTGCCGCGCGAGCGGCGCGGGACCGGGGCGCTGCTGGCGCGGGTGCCGGGCGCACTGAGCGCGAGCTTCGGGGCGAAGCTCACGCTCTACCTCGGCCTGCTCGGCGCGGCGATCCTCTATGGCATCGGCATCGCGGTGATGGCCTCGCTCGTGCGACGCGATGCGTTGCCGGGCGGCCTGGGTACGATCTTCGAGCCGTGGAAGCTGGGCTGTTTGATCGTCGTCGCACTGTCGGTCTTCGCGGTCTCATCCTGGCTCCCGAGGGGCGCGCTGGCGCTGCCTGCAACGGGCTTCTTCCTCGTATCGATGTCGCTCCCGTTCTGGGGCGTGTTCCAGGGCCATCCGATGTTCCGCGTCGAGACGGTGCACGTCGCGCTTGGCGGCGCGGCCATCGGGCTCGGCGCACTGGCCAGTGCGTGGATGACGTTCGTCTGGGGCGGTCGCGGACGCACGGCGCGGGTCTCCGTGATCGCAGGTCTCGCCATGGCGGGCCTCGGCTTCGCGCCGAGCTGGTTGTGGTCAGCCATGCGTTGGGATGCGGCGTACTCGCGCGTCCCCGTCGTGGACAGCGTCCACATCGGCGAAGACGGACGCCACGCGTTCGTGACGGTCGCGCGGAGGCAGCAGTGGCGGCATCCGTGGAACCGTAGGGACGGCGACCCCTACTCTGCCGTACTCGTCGACACGCACACCGGCGGTTGGGAGCTCGTTGGCACCCCCGAGTCCTCGATCTGGACCAACCGCATGGCGCACGCGCGCCCCATCACGAGTCGCCGCTACGCCCGAGTCGGGCTCCTGCAGCTCGACGAGACCTCGGCCCAGCTGGGCGCGGCGGTCGAATTCGACGGTCGCACGGGTAGAGCGTTGGACGTGACCGCACCGATCCTGGAGCTACCGGCCGCCCTCCTGGAGCTGGGTCTGACCTCGAGCGACCTGGAGGAGCAGCGCGCCTTCGTGATCGGACGCGGTACGGGGTACTGGGTGAAGGTTCGCGATGCCGACCTGCAGCGACGCCTCGGCAGCGAGCGTCTCCTCGTCGATCCTGCAACCGGCCGGCAGCTCACCCTCGAGGCGCTGGAGGCCCGCTTCGGCGATCGCGCTCGCTCCGTCCTCATCGCGGACGGAGTCTGGATGCTGTCCGATCACGATGGTTGGCTCCGCTTCGATCCCGAGACCCTCGAAGCCGCGCCGATCCCCGAGCTCGTCCGCAGCGACTACCTGTACCCCTTCCTGTCGGACGGCTCCGCGATCGTGAAGCGGGACCGCAGGCCGCTGCGCTTCTGGCCCGCAACCGGGGAGCTGGTCGAGCTCGAGCTCTTGGGCTTCGACACCGACGACGCCGGGTACTGGCGAGGGCTGGGCGTCCCCGAGGATCTCTGGAACGGGCACGTGCCCGCCGATCGGCCCAGTGTTGTTCGTTGCACGTCCGACAACGGAGAGCACCTCGCCATCTTGGACCCGACCAAGAACACGCTGCGGCTGGCCGCGAAGCTGGAGGTGGACTGGAACCACGAACGAACCTGGTTCGGTGAGGGCCCGCCTCGCTATCGCGTGTACGCCGCGGACGAACGTCGCGCGCTGTTCACGGTCGATGGTCGAGCCCTCGAACGCTACGACCTCGCCACGGGAGAGGTCACGACGCTCTTCGATCCGGCCTGGTTCGACTGAAGCCCGGCGCTGCTCAGACTTCGAGCACCTTGCGCAAGCGGTCGATCGCGGCCTGGTCGAACATCTTCAGCAGGGCGTCGTCGCTGATCTCGCCCTTGGCCTCGATCAGGCTCGTGCCGACGAGGGTCTGCAGCGACCAGCGCTTGCCCTCCTTCTTCAGCACGGCGTTCACGTCGCCCTCGTACTTGATGAGCTCCGCGTCCGGGCCGAGCATCTGCGGGTTCGCGACCCACATGCCGAACATCTGCACGAGCGGCGAGTCGGCCTGCACGTTGACGTTGATCTGCTTGCCCGGCGCCGTGTAGCGCTGGTTGATGACGGTCCCGACCATGCCTGCCATCCCGGCCAGGGCGTTCGCGGCCTGCGGGTCCGTCTTCGGCTGCGGCTGGACCTCGAAGCCCTCGGGCGCGGCGGGCAGCGCCGCAAGGATCGCCGTCGTCCACTCCCCCTGCAGGAGACCGAGCAGCTCCTTGGCGGCCTTGACCGCCTTGCCGGGCTGCCCCGCCTCGTGGGCGCGCCAGACCTCGGCGTGGGTCGTCTTGACGTCCTTCGGCTGCTCCTTGGACACGCGCTGCTGGGCGAGCGGCAGCGCGACGAGGGTGACGAGGGCGAGCGGGGCGAGTGCGGTGCGGAGGCGAATCATGGTGGGTGCGAGGCGTTGGCGGGCGGGAGGCCCGGCGGGTTGGAGCGAGTGAATGGGGAGCGGCGCGCGGAGGCGCCGGTTCAGTCGAGCATCGGGAGGTCCATCCCGCGCGACCTCGCGCACTGGATGGCCTCGTCGTAGCCGGCGTCCACGTGGCGCATGACGCCCGTGCCGGGATCGGCGGTGAGTACGCGCTCGAGCGCGGCGGCCGCCGCGTCGGTGCCGTCGGCGACGGTCACCTGGCCGGAGTGCAGCGAGTAGCCCATGCCGACGCCGCCGCCGTGGTGGAACGAGACCCAGCTCGCGCCGCAGGCGGTGTTCAGCATGAGGTTCAGCAGCGGCCAGTCGGCGACGGCGTCGGTGCCGTCCTTCATGCCCTCGGTCTCACGGTTCGGCGAGGCAACCGAGCCGCAGTTGAGGTGGTCGCGACCGATCGCGATCGGCGCTGTGATCTCGCCGCGCTTCACGGCCTCGTTGAACGCGAGGCCAGCCTTCGCGCGCTCGCCGTAGCCGAGCCAGCAGATGCGCGCGGGCAGACCCTGGAACTGAATGCGCTCACCGGCCAGGCGGATCCAGCGCGCCAGCGCCTCGTCCTCCGGGAACAGCTCGAGGATGATGCGGTCGGTGACCGCGATGTCCGCGGGGTCGCCCGAGAGCGCCGCCCAGCGGAACGGGCCCTTGCCCTCGCAGAACAGCGGGCGCACGTACTTCGGCACGAAGCCCTCGAAGTCGAAGGCGTTCTCGAGGCCCGCCTGCTTCGCGTGGCCGCGCAGGTTGTTGCCGTAGTCGAAGGTGTCCGCGCCGCGCGACTGCAGCTCGATCATCGCCTTCGTGTGGTCGACCATCGTGCGGAACGACTCCTCCTGGTAGCGCTCGGGGTCGGCGCTGCGCAGCTCGAGCGCGTCCGCGAAGCTCATCCCGTTCGGCACGTAGCCATCCAGCGGGTCGTGCGCGCTCGTCTGATCGGTCAGGACGTCCGGCGTGATGTCGCGCTCGATCATCCGGTGCAGCAGGTCCACCGCGTTCGCGACGACGCCGATCGACTTGGCAACCTTGTCCTTCTTCCAGGCGAGCGCCTGGTCGATGGCCGCGTCGATGTCGTCCAGCATCACGTCGCAGTAGCGCGTGTCGAGGCGCTTCTGGATGCGCCCCGGGTCGACCTCGGCCGCGAGGCAGGTCGCGCCGTTCATGCAGGCCGCCAGCGGCTGCGCGCCGCCCATGCCGCCGAGCCCGGCCGTGACGACCAGCCGGCCGTCGAGCGTGCCGCCGAAGTGGCGCTTGGCCGACGCCGCGAAGGTCTCGTAGGTGCCCTGCAGGATCCCCTGCGTGCCGATGTAGATCCACGAGCCGGCCGTCATCTGGCCGTACATCATCTTCCCGGCCGCTTCGAGTTCGCGGAAGTGTTCCCAGG
>CAYGST010000160.1:0-9444 GCA_964352415.1 uncultured Planctomycetaceae bacterium
CCCCCGAACGATTGCCCCAGCTGCCCGACCCGCCCGAGAACCGATGTCCGACGCCGAGACCACCACGATCACGAAGAAGGATCTCGTCAACCGCATCGCGGAGGAGACGGGCCAGACGAAGGTGGTGGTGAAGAACATCCTCCAGCGCTTCCTCGACGAGATCATCGAGGAGCTGGTGCACGGCAATCGGCTCGAGTTCCGGGAGTTCGGCGTGTTCGAGGTGCGGCTGCGCGCCGCGCGCCAGGCGCAGAACCCGCGCACGCTGGAGAAGGTCACCGTCCCGGCCAAGCGCGTCGTCAAGTTCAAGGTGGGCCGCACGATGCGCGAGCGCGTCTGCGGCGAGGAGCCGGCCGAGCCGCGCAAGCGGACCAAGGTCAGCCCGCAGGAGCCGGCGCGCACCGTGGAGGAGACCGCGGTGACGCCGCCGAAGCCGCCGGCCTCGAACTCGCCGTTCTAGGCGGCGCCCGCGCGCAGCGAGGTTGGGGCGGGCTGCAGCGGCGGGTGAGCGGCGCGGGTGGTCGTGGCTCTCCGCCGGCGGAGTTGGAACCACAGAGGACGCAGTGGCCAGATGGAATCGCCCCCTGAATCGCCCCGACTCTGTCGTAGGCTCATTGACTCGACAGGGATCTGCCCAAACCAGTGAAGCGCCACCCGCTCAAATGAAGAATCTCATTGCCTCGCTCATCCTTCTGACGCTCCTCGCATGCATGCCGCTCGGCCAGAAGCTGCTGAACCTGGAGATTCAACAGGACGGCCATGTACTTCTCTCCACGTCCTTCGACGTTCCAGATACCAGCACCGAGTCAGAGATCTGGAACTGTGCGGGCGAGGCTCCGTTCTCAACCGAGGTCGATTCGGTGGCGCCTTCGGCCTCTGACCCCCTGAGGGCTGAGATCCAAGGAGAAGTCCAGATTCGGATTCTCTGGACAGGCAGCCTGGAGGCAACCGCCACCCTGCAAGACCTTCAGCTCATCCGAAGCGCCGAGAGCGCCGATGATTGGCACCTTCCTGCGGAAGAAGTTCGCCGCGCGATGGCCGCTGCCGGGCTCTAGTGCCCTGGATCCGAAGTTCGCGAGCGCCCGCGGCTCTCTCGCAACCCCCGGCCGCGTCGCGACTTCGTCAACGTAGCGACGGCTACGCCATCCTCGTCGCGCCTTGCCAGGGATCGCCAGAGACCCGAGGGCGCTCGCGAACTTCGGGTCCAGCACACTAGCGAGATTCGGAAGCCGGACACGAATGCACTGCCAGCGAAGCGTTCCAGCTTCCGGGACCGCACCACGGCTTCCGAACGCCCCACCCTCCGAACCGACGCCGGGCGCTCCTCCCACGAGTGGAGGAGCGCCCGGCGTTCGTTCCGGCGAGGACTCGCCTCTGCTCAGCCGACCGTCGCCGTCGCCGAGGCCTTGACGATCGCCTGCTCGACGTCCTCGATCAGGTCGTCCACGTGCTCGACGCCCACCGAGAGGCGCACGAGGCCGTCCGCGAGGCCCGCGGCGTGGCGCTCGGCGGCCGGGATCGCGGCGTGGGTCATCGACGGCGGGGTCTCGACCAGCGACTCGACGCCGCCCAGGGACTCCGCGAGGGTGAAGAACTTCGTGGCGCTGGCGAAGGCCTCGCCCGCCGCGACGCCGCCCTTCAGCTCGAAGGAGACCATACCGCCCGGGCCGCGCATCTGCTTCTGGGCGATGGCGAACTGCCCGTGGCTCTCGAGGCCGGGGAAGTAGACGCTGTCGACCGCGTCGTGGGCTTCGAGGTAGCGGGCGATCTTCAGCGCGCTCTCGCAGTGGCGCTCCATGCGCAGCGCGAGCGTCTTGATGCCGCGCAGCACGAGGAAGCTGCTCATCGCGTCGAGGCTGCCGCCGCAGCTGTTCTGGAAGAAGGCGTAGCTGTCGAAGAGCTCGGGGTCGTTGCCGACCAAGGCGCCCGCGACGACGTCCGAGTGGCCGCCGAGGTACTTGGTCATCGAGTGCAGGACGACGTCCGCGCCGAGCGCGAGCGGGTTCTGCAGGAACGGCGTCGCGAAGGTGTTGTCGACGATCGAGAGCGCGCCGCCGGCGTGTGCGATCTTGGAGACCGCCTCGATGTCGGAGCAGCGCAGCAGCGGGTTCGTCGGCGTCTCGAGGTAGACGTACTTGGTCGACTCCTCCATGGCCGCCTGCACCGCCGCGGTGTCCGTCGTGTCGACGAAGCTGAAGCGGATCTGGTAGCGCTCGAAGACCTGGCGGAAGATGCGGTGCGTGCCGCCATAGAGGTCGTTGCCGCAGACGACGTGGTCGCCGGGGACGAGGCGGTCGAGCAGCGCATTGGTGGCGCCGAGGCCGGAGGCGAAGCACAGGCCCCACTTACCGCCCTCGAGCGAGGCGATGTTCTCCTCGAGCGCGAGCCGCGTCGGGTTCTTCGTGCGCGAGTACTCGTAGCCGTCGCGCGGCACGGCCGGCGCGTCCTGCTCGAAGGTGCTGGTCAGGTAGACCGGCGTCATGACGGCGCCGTTCTGCGGGTCCGACGTCTGGCCGGCGTGGATCGCGCGCGTCTCGAAGCGCCCGTGGTCGTTGCGGATGTTCATGGGCGGATTGTAGGGCAGCGCGGCGCCCGGCGAAGACCCCCGGCGGCCGCGAAATGCGGGCCGCGACCCGCTTCCCCCGTGACGTATGATTCCCCGATGCTCGCCGCCGACCCCGCTCCGGGGAGCGCTCGCCGCAGCGCCCTGGCGGCGTTGGTCTGCGCCGCCCTCACGATCTTCTGGATCGTCACCCTCGACGTGGACAAGGCCTGGGCCTGGGACGAGGCGATGCACGCGGAGCTGCCGGCGGTGCGCCTCCTGCTCTCGCTGCGCGCGGGGGAGATGGACGGCTTCTGGAGCGTCGTGCACTCCTCCCAGCAGTATCCGTTCGGCTGGCCGCTGGTCCTCGCCGCCGTTCAGGGCGTCGTCGGCATCTCCGAGTTCGTCTGCCGCGCCGCCGGACTGGTCGCCTGGGGAGCGACGCTCTTCGGCGTGTTCCTGCTGGCCGTCGAGGTCGGGCGCGCGCAGCGCACCGGCGGCGCAGGGCGGCGTCCCGGCGACGACGTCCTGCCGTGGCTGGCGCTGGTCCTGGCGGGCACCTCGCCGCTCGCGCTCGGCTACGCGCAGAGCCTCTTCCTCGAGGTGCCTTCGGCCCTCGTCGCGACCTGGGCGCTGTGGGCCTGGCTACGGCGCCAGACACGCAGGGACGAGCCGGGCGCCGTGCGCCGCGAGCTCCTCGCCGGCGCGCTCCTGACGGCCGCCTTCTTCGTCAAGTTCAACTACGGCACGCTGCTGATCGCGGCCTGCGCGCTCGACGAGCTCTGCCAGCTCGTGTCGGAGAAGCGCGCCGGACGGCTCGGGATCGCGCTGGCGCGGTTGCCGTACCTGCTGCTCCCGCTCGTCGTCGGCCTCGGCTGGTGGCTCCTCCTGCCGCTGCCCTACGGCCTCGAGATGGGGGCGGAGCACCGCCGCGTGTTCCTCGAGTTCCTCGGCAGCAACCAGCAGATGGCGCCGACGCCGTGGGAGCGGCGCGTCGTGTTCTGGGCGCTGTGCCTCTCGTTCAGCGCGCGCGCGTTCCTGCTCGTCGCTGGCGGAGCGGTTGCCTCGCTGCGCGAGCTGCCGCGTCCCGGCGCGCGGCTCCTGTGGATCGGCGTCCTCGTCATGGGCGTCCCGGTCTGGACGCACCACTTCCACCTCGACCGCTTCCTCGTTCCGGCGGCACCCGTGGTCTGGACGCTCGCGGCGCTCGGGCTGGCGCGCGCGCTGCCCCTCGTCGCGGCGCGGCGGCGCGTGGCCCTGGCGGTCCTGGCGCTGTTCGCCTTCGCGTTCCCGACCTTCGACGGCAAGCGCCTCGGGCGCGCGCTCGGGCTCGTGCCCGAGGACCCCGCGCTGCGCGCCTACGTCGAGGAGATCCTCGCGAGCTACCCGAGCCTCGGACCTGGGCGACGCGTCTGGACGCCCGGCATCCCGCGCGCGGCCGCCGACGAGCTGCTCGCGCTCGCGACCGGCGCCGCGCAGCCGCTGGACGCGGTCGGCTGGATCGGCAACCCGACGGAGGTCCCGCCGGCGGCGCTGCACCTCGCGCTCTTTGCCGCGCACGGCAACGCCGAACGGCTCCTGCGCGACGCGCACCGCCCGCTGGACGTCAGCTTCAACCACGTCGACCCCGGCTGGTCGGACGCGCAGCTGGCGGCCTTCGCCGAGCGCTTCGACGTGATCCTGACGACGGACCCGCCCGACCTCGCGGAGCGCGCCGAGCGCGCGTTCCTGCGCGGCTATTCGGCGCGCCTCGTCGAGGCTCTTGGCTGGCGCCCCGAGCTGCTCGGGCGCGTGTCGATTCCGAGGGATTCGCGGCCGCCGCTCGAACTCGCGCTCTACGCTCTGCGGCCGCCCGGCGCCTGAGAGCCCGTGAAGAACTCCATCACACTCCTCGCCACGCCTCGCTCGCGCCCCGAGCTGCGTTGCCCCTCCTCCGAAACGGCCGGCGTTGCTTCGTCAGGGCGCCTCGTCGGGACACGATCGCGACGCGCCGAGGAGCGCGAGCGACTCCTTCACGGGCTCTGAGCGCCCGGCTCCGTCCGATGGAAACGCTGACCGATCAGGAAAAGGCGGAGCTGGCCGTGCGCCGGGCCCGCGACGCCGCGCGCGACGCCTACGCGGCGGGCACGCTGGAGCTCGAAGGGGCGCTCGAGCTGTACATCGCGTTCGCGCAGTCCTCGCTCGGCAAGCGCACCCTGCGCGATCGCGTGCCGCTCCCCGAGGCCGAGGTCCGCGAGTCGGCCGAGCGGCTGCAGGAGATCCAGCGCCTCGAGCGCGCCAAGGATCCGATCTCGCTGGGCGGCGTGACCGACCCGCTGCCGATCCTCGCGGCGGCCCACGCCGGTCCGCTCGAGGAGGAGGGGCTGGCGGGTCTGCGCGGGCTGCTCGGCGCGAGCGAGCGTTTGCAGCAGTGGCTCGGCGCGCGCGCGGAGGACTGCCCCGCGCTCGCGCGGACCGCCGCGGCGTTGCCCGACCTGTCGGTGCTCTGGGACCGGCTCGGCGAGGTCGTCGACGATCGCGGCCGGCTGAAGGACAGCGCGTCGCCGGCCCTCGGGCGGCTGCGGCGCGAGGTGCGCGACCTGGCGCAGCGCATCGACTCGACCCTGCGCAACGTCGCGGCGCGTAGCGAAGTCCGAGGCCACTTGACCGACGGGCGAGTGCACCTGCGCGGCGGCCGCCACTGCCTGGCCGTCAAGGCGAAGGCCTCGGGGCGCGTGAAGGGCATCGTGCACGACCGCTCCCAGAGCGAGCAGACGGCCTTCGTCGAGCCGCAGGAGGTGATCGAGGTCGCCAATCGCCTGTCGCAGGCGCGCCACGAGGAGCGCCGCGAGCTGACGCGCGTCCTGAGCGAGCTGGCGCGCGAGGTGCTCGGCCACGCGGAGTCCTTGGGGCGCACCGCGCGCGGGCTCGGCGAGATCGAGGTCGCCGTGATCGCCGCGAGCTTCGCGCAGGCCTACGGCGCGCGCATGCCGCGCATCGCAGGCGACGAGGGAGCGCCCGCCGGCCTCGTGCTGCGCAGCGCGCGTCACCCGCTGCTGGTCGCCGAGCTGAACGCGGGAACGCTCGACGAGGTCGTGCCGATCGACCTGCGCCTCGGCGAGGAGTTCGACATGCTGATCCTCACGGGTCCGAACACGGGCGGGAAGACGCTCGCGCTGAAGACGGCGGGTCTCGCGGCGCTGCTGTTCCGGCTCGGCCTTCCGGTGCCCTGCGCCGAAGGCAGCGCGCTGCCGCTCTACGACGGCATCGCGGCCGACATCGGAGACGAGCAGGAGATCAGCCAGAGCCTGTCCACGTTCTCCTCGCACGTGCTGCGCATCCACGCGGGGCTGCAGCGCGCCGATCGCAACACGCTGGTGCTGCTCGACGAGCTCGGCGGCGGAACGGACCCCGACGAGGGCGCGGCGCTCGGCGAAGCGCTGCTCGAGGCGCTGCTCGAGCGCGGGGCGCCGACGCTGGTCTCGACGCACCTCGGCCGGCTGAAGGAGTTCGCGTTCCGCAATCCGCGCGCGGAGAACGCCTGCACGGAGTTCGACCTCGCGACGCTCGCGCCGCGCTACCACGTGCTGATCGGCGTGCCCGGCGACTCGGCGGCGCTCGTGATCGCGGAGCGGCTCGGGCTCGACAAGCGGATCGTCGAGCGCGCGAAGGAGCGCCTCGAGCGCCGCGACGAGGAGGTCGTCGCGCTGATGGCCGACGTGCGCGAGGTGCGCACCCAGGCCGAGCGCGCGCGCGGCAACGCGGAGTCGCGGCTCCAGGAGGCGACGGCGCAGCGGCGCGAGGTCGAGGAGCAGCAGCTCGAGCTGGATCGCTCGCGCGAGCGCCTCGAGGCCGAGGCCCAGCGTGGACTCGAGGAGCGCGTGCGCGAGGCGCGCGGGCGCCTCGAGCGGGCGCGCGCGCTCCTGCCGCAGCTCGGCGCGGCGCAGCGCGAGGAGATGGAGCGCGAGCTCGACGGCCTCGCGAGCGCTCTCGGCGGCGCGAGCCTGACCGAGCGCCGTAGCGCCTTCCTGGCCCGGCTAGGCAAGGGCGACCTCGTCTACCTGCCGCGCTACCGCCAGCGCTGCTCGGTGCACAAGGTGCGCCGCGAGCAGGAGGAGGTCGTGGTCAAGCTCGGCCGCGTCAAGCTGACCGTCGGCTTCGACGACGTGACCGAGTACGAGTCGCTCTGAGGAGCTCGCGGTCAGGGGCACGAGGGGCGCTCCGCGGCGCGTCGAAATTGTCCGTGTCGAGCGCAGAACCGCGCGGGCCGGAGGCGTAGGCTGCCGTCCATGGCGCACCTCCTGATCGTCGACAACGACGAGCGTATCGTCGAGCTGACCGGCTGGTTCCTGCAGCGCTTCGGGCACGAGGTCGACACCGCGTTCTCGTACGCGGCCGCCCGCGAAGGGCTACGCGAGCGGCGGCCCGAGCTGATGCTCGCCGACCTCGACCTCGGCGCCGAGAGCGGCCGCGAGGAGCTGCCGCGGCTGCAGGCCGAGGGGCTCTTGCCACCGACTCTGGTCGTCTCCGGCTTCCTCGACGCGGAGCTCGAGCGTGAGCTGACGGCGATCCCGGGCGTGCTCGGCACCCTGGCGAAGCCGGTCGACCTCGACGCGCTGCAGGCCCGCGTGCTCGCGTGCCTCGCGCAGGCCGCCGAACTGCCGCCGGCCGCGGTCGCTGCGGGCGCGACGCTGGACGACTCCGCCGAGCCGGGAGACCGAGTGGAACAAGAGGACGACGACGGCTGGGTCGAGATCGTGCCGCTGCGCGCCGACGTGACGCCGGCGCCCGCGCCCTCCGTGGGCGAACCGCGGCCGCTGGCGGCCGAGCCCAGGCCGGCCGTTCCGCCCCCGACTCAGGGGCCCGCGGCGCGCCGCGAGGGCTCCGGCCTGTGAGCGGTCTCCAGTTCCGCACGGCGGGGGAGTCCCACGGGCCCGCGCTGGTCGGCCTCGTCGAGGGGCTGCCCTCCGGCCTGACCCTGGACATCGCCCGGATCGACCGCGAGCTGGCCCGGCGCCAGCGCGGCTACGGCCGCGGCGGGCGCATGAAGATCGAGACGGACCGGATCGAGGTGCTCTCGGGCCTCAAGCAGGGCATCACGCTCGGGACGCCGATCGCGTTCCTGGTGAACAACAAGGACGACGTCATCGACAAGCTGCCCGTGCCCGGCGATCCGCGGCCGGGGCACGCGGACCTGGCGGGGTGCCAGAAGCACGGGCACCGGGACCCGCGGGCGGTGCTCGAGCGGGCCAGCGCCCGCGAGACGGCGGCGCGGGTCGCGGCCGGCGGGGTGGCGCGGCAGCTGCTCGAGTCGCTCGGGATCGAGGTCTTCGCCCACACGACCGAGCTCGGCGGGGTCGCCGTGCACCCGGACGCCTTCGCGGCGGCGGGGGACTCGCGCGCTGCGCTGCGCGACGGGAGCGACTTCCTGAGCCTCGATCCGGAGGCGGACGCGGCCATGCGCGCCGCGGTCGATCGGGCCAAGGCGGAGAAGGACACCCTCGGCGGCCTGTACGAGGTCGTGGCGCTCGGGCTGCCGCCCGGGCTCGGGGGCTACGCGAGCTGGGACCAGCGGCTGACCGGTCGCCTGGCCGGGGCGCTGCTGTCGATCCCCGCCATGAAGGGCGTCGAGATCGGCCTCGGCTTCGAGGCGGCGCGCCGGCCCGGGTCGAAGGTGCACGACCCGATCGAGCTGGCTCCGGAAGGGGATGAGGAGCGCTGGGGGCGCTTCCGGCGCCGCACGAACCACGCGGGCGGGCTGGAGGGCGGCATGACGAATGGCGAGCCCCTGGTCCTGCGCGTGGCGATGAAGCCCATCCCGACCCTGCGCCAGGGCCTCGACAGCGTCGACTTCGAGAGCGGCGAGACCGTGCACGCCACCTGGCAGCGCTCCGACATCACCTCGGTGCCCGCGGCGGGGGTCGTGGGGGAGGCGATGGTGGCCCTGACCCTCTGCGATGCCCTGCTCGAGAAGTTCGGCGGGGACTCCCTCGCCCAGGTGCGGCGGTCCTGGCTTGCCTACCGCGAGGAGCTCGCCGGCATCTGATCGGAGGCGGATCGTCCCCTTTGTGGAAAAAAGGCGAGCCGAAAGTCGCTGGGCCCTTGACCCCCTTCCGCGCGTCCGTATCCTTTCGCCCTCCCAACCTCGACTGAGGTGCCCGGATGGCCCCTGGTGCCACGGGCATCAGGTTCTGCTGGGAGCCTCGGGGCGAGGTCACTCGCCAGCGTAGCTCAGTTGGTAGAGCTCCTGATTTGTAATCAGGTGGTCGCGGGTTCGAGTCCCACCGCTGGCTCCATTGGATCGGCCCCGATCCGGCGGAGAGGTGCGACACAAGGGTGCGGGGTGCGGCGGCCGGAAGGTCGCCGTCGCGAGTTCCATTACAACGCGATTCACTGGATGACACGGGAGCGGAGAGCGCTCACGGTCGAGCCCGCGGAGCGAGCGGCGCAGCCTTCGGGCCGCGGCCGGACTCCGACCACGGGGCCTCGACTCGGGCAGCCCCGCGCTGGCACCGGAGACTCGAGTGGAGGATCGATGCACGGCCGCATCGCCGTCACCCCCGGGTGGCACGCGAGGCGCGTCGGCTTCGTGGGGAGGTTCCCGAGCGGCCAAAGGGGTCAGACTGTAAATCTGATGGCTCAGCCTTCGCAGGTTCGAATCCTGCTCTCCCCACCATCTTCGAGCCCCGGAGCTTTCGGGGCGGGGGATGCCGATCCTCGACAGACGCGCGCCGCCTTGTGGCGCGTCGACTCCTCCTTCGCCGGCTCTTCGCCGGGCCCGACCCCCCGTGGGCTGGCCCTGCTCCTCGAAACCCTCGAAACCCTCGCATCTCGACGCGCAGGCTCGAGGCAGGCGCGCGCGCGACGCGGGCCCACGCACACCTTGCGGGCGTAGTTCAATGGTAGAACGGCAGCCTTCCAAGCTG
>CAYGST010000161.1:0-9402 GCA_964352415.1 uncultured Planctomycetaceae bacterium
GCCACGCTTCTTGAGCAGGACCTGCAGCTCCTTCATGGAGTCCAGCTTGCCGCGCACGAGGACCGCCAGGGGTTCGTCACCATTCATGAGCACAGGATGGGGCCTCGGGCGCCGGAGCGGAAGCCCGGAAGTTCGACGGATCGCCGCGCGCGGCGCGCGGCGCCGTCCGCTCAGGGGGATTCCAGCGGCGGGTCCAAACCGTAGAGTCGGCGCTCCGTACTGCCGGCCCATCCAGCGCTCCCTTTCGATTCCCGACCATGTCCGCCGAGACCCGCACCGACCTCACCCCGCTCGCCGTCCGCGCCGCCGCCCTCTGGCTGGCCGCGGGCGCGCTCTTCAAGCTCTTCGCGGGAACGCCGGCGGACCTCCCGCCGGTGCTGCACGACCTCCCGATCTCCAGCGACCTGTTCTTCAAGCTGGCCATCGGCATCGAGCTCTCGCTCGTCGGCCTGGCCTTCCTCAGGCCCCGGCTCGCCTGGCTCCCGATGGTCGCGATGTTCCTCGTCTTCGACGCGATTCTGGCGATGGTGCTGAGCTCGGGCGCGGAGTCCTGCGGCTGCTTCGGGTCGAAGATCACGATCCCGCCGGCGGTGATGATGGGCATCGACAGCGTGCTACTCGTCGGCATCCTGCTCACGCGACCGTGGAAGAGCGAGGCGAAGGGCCTCGGCCCCGCGCTCGCGCTGCCCGCGCTGCTCGCCATCGTCCTCGTGCTGCCGTTCGTCTACATCGGCGATCAGGCGATCCAGGTCGATGAGGAGACCGGAGAGCTCAACGTGCAGAACGTGCGCTACGTCGTCATCGAGCCCACGTCGTGGAAGGACCAGCTCGTCTACGACACCGACTTCGCGAAGCTCTTCCCGACCGAGATCGAGACGCTGCCGACCGATGGCAGCTACATCTTCTGGCGCTGGACCTGCGACCACTGCGCGACGCACCTGCAGGAGCTCGCCGACACCGACGACGGCTCGACGCCGATCGTTCTCGTGCGACTGACCGAGGACCAGGACAACGACGAGAACCGCGCCGTGCTCGCGATGCCGGTCGGCGGCCACGTGACGGAGCTCGCGCTGCCGGCGGGCCCGCAGTACGTCGTCGAGACCCCCGCGGACTTCGTCCTGGAGGGCGGGATGGTCGTCAGCGCCCGCGAGGGCATCGGAGCCGGCGAGTAGCCGAGCCCGCGCGCACGACGCTCCACCAACGCGAACGGCCCCGCGAGCAACGCGCTCGCGGGGGCCGTTCGCGTGCTCTCGCCGCGCTACTTGCGCGAGACGAGGTACGCGATCCAGCTCTCGCAGTTCTCGCCGCGCGTGTCCGCCTCGAAGATGCCGTTGCCTTCTTCGGGGTCGTCCTCGTCGTCGCCCTCGAAGTAGCTGCCGACGTCGCTGAAGCCCGCCTCGTAGAGCAGGTCCTTGAGCTCCATCATCCCCCACTTGCGCCAGTGGTACTGGAACGCGTTCTGCATCTCCGAGCCGTCGCGGAAGCGGAAGTGGATGTTGCAGAAGAACTCGGCCGTGCCCGGGAAGTACTCGTCCTGGTCCCAGCCGTAGGTGAAGCCGCCCTCGATCTTGCGCTCCTCCTCCATCTCCGTGATGGCCTCGGTCCCCCCGTAGAGGTCGATCACGAAGATGCCGTCCTCGGCGAGGCTCTCGTGCGCGATCTTGAAGTAGTCGAGGAGCTCCGCGCGCTCGCGGAACAGCCAGTACGAGAAGTTCTGCGCGATGCGCACGTCGGGCGCCGTGCGCCCCGGGGCGCGCGCGTCCTCGAGGAACAGCTGCAGTCGGCTCTCCGCGCCCTTCTTGCGCACCTTGGCCTGACCGTGCTCCTTCCCGTACGCGAGCGGCTCGGGGTCGAGGTCGTAGCCCTCGGCCGTCTTGTCCTCGTCGCGCGTGACCCACTCGCAGCAGATCAGCGCCGTACCGCAGAAGTCCTCGCGCAGGTGCTTCGGCTCGCGACCGACGAGGTCCTCGTAGGTCTCCGTCAGGAAGTCCACGTCCGTGTCCGGCGACTGGACGGCCTTCTGGTACAGCTCGTACTTGTCCGCGGTCGCCGCGGTGTACTTGTGGCGCTGCGCCGGCTTCTTGCCGGCCTTCTTCTTCGTCGCCTTCGTCTTGGCCGTGGCCGCCGTCTTGGTCATGGAATCGTGTTCGTTGCTGGGGAGTCGCGGGGTCTCGAACGGAGGCTAGGTCTACGGGGGGTGCGTTTCAATCGAGGAGGCCGGGCCGCCGCGCCGGATTCCGCGCCCCATGGGACGATCCGGGCCGCGAGGTAAGCGTTCGGTGTCTCGCGGTGAAAGTCCTGGACGGTCAACTACCGAGGTCGTATTACCGGGGTAGTCGACGGGCGAGGCGCGCCCTCACCCCTCGCATCCGTATGAAATCCAAGGCCATGAGTTCCCGACACACCCTGGGCGAGCTGCAGCTCGCGATCATCCGCGTCCTGTGGTCCGGCGGAGCGGCAAGCGTCGCCGAGGTCCACGCGGCCCTCCCCGAGGTCCACCGCCGCGCGCTGACGACGATCGCGACGATGCTCTCCAAGATGGAGAAGAAGGGCGTCGTGAGCCATCGAACCGTCGGCCGCCAGTTCGTCTACCGGGCGACGGTCAGCGAGAGCGACGTCAAGCGCTCGATGGTGGCCGAGCTCGCGCACCGCCTGTTCGAGGGGGACTACACCGCGCTCGTCACGCACCTGATCGAGGAGCGCGAGATCGCCGCCGACGAGCTCGACGAGCTCAAGGCGCGCATCGACGCCCGCGAAGAGGGAGACGACCGAGAAGGGAGCCGATCGTGATTCACAGCTCGTACCTGAACGAGGCAGCCGCCTGGGGCCTCACGTACTTCGCCCACAGCACGCTGCTGATCGCCGCGGCCTGGCTCGTGGTGAAGCTCGTGCCCGCTGAGCGCCTGCGGCTGAAGGAGCGCGTCTGGAAGACGGCGCTCGTCGCGGGGATCCTGACCGCGAGCGTGCAGCGCGGCCTCGACCTCACCCCCAGCGCGGGTCGCGTCGAGTGGCAGCAGGACGCGATCGCGCTCGAGGTCGAAGCCCCGGACGCCGTACGCGTTCTCGGCGCGGCCGCCGACTGGGACCTCGCCACGGCCGAGTTCACGTGGGAGCGCCTGCTGGTCGGCGTCTGGGGCCTCGGCGGACTCGCCGGCCTCGCGCTGTTCCTGTTCGCCTGGCGCCGCATCACCGACCGCCTCGCCGGACGCCACGTCGTGCGCAGCGGCCCCGCGCGCGAGTGCCTCGAGCGCCTGTCCGCGCGCGCCGGCCTGCGCCGCGTCCCGCGCCTGTCGATCTCGAGCCAGCTCAAGTCCCCCGCCACGGTCGGGGTCTTCCTCCCGCAGATCTGCGTGCCCGCGCGCGCGCTGTCCGACCTCGCGCCCGCTCAGCAGGAAGCGCTCATCGCGCACGAGCTCGCGCACATCCTGCGCCGCGACCCGCTGTGGTTCTTCGTCTGCGGCGTGATCGAGCGCCTGTTCTTCTTCCAGCCGCTGAACCGCGTCGCGCGCAAGGATCTGCAGGAGATCGCGGAGTTCCTCGCGGACGACTGGGCCGCGCAGAACACTGGCAGTGAGCTCGACGTGGCGCGCTGCTTGACCGAGGTCGCCACGTGGGTGCTCGACCTGCGCCCGGTGGTCGCTGTCGTCCCGATGGCCTCCGTGAACTCGCGCCTGGCGGCCCGCATCGGACGGCTGCTGGATCCCGAGAGGCGCCCGCAGGACCACAGCAACCCGCGCCGTGCGCTCGTTCTGCCCACCCTGACCCTCGGCTTCGGCGCGCTGTGCCTTCCCGGCGCAGCCGCCCTCGAAGCCGCCCCGGAGAGCACGCGGCCGCTCGCGACTCCCGTCGCCGAAGCGCTCCCCATTGCAGCCGCCCTCGGCCTCAACGCGCCGAGCGCAGCGCCGGCCGCGCCGTCGCTCGCCGCGCCGCTCGAGAGCGCGCTCGTCGACCTCGACACCGAGGTCGATGCGCTGTTCGACGAGCTCGGCGCGCTGCAAGAGACCTTCGACGCCCAGCGTCGACCGTCCCGCCGACGCACCCAGGCGATGGCCGAGCTCGGTCATCGCGTGCGCCGGCTGCGTGAGCGCCGCGAGCGCCTGCGCGAGCTCCTGCCCCAGCTCCTCGAGCCGGGCGCGGACACCCGACTCACGAACTCGACTCCGACCGAACTTCCCGAGCAGGAGACTTCCCGATGATCCGTTCCATCCTCGCCGTCGGCATGGCCGCGGCCGCCTGGTTCGCGCAGAGCGCCGCCACCCCCACCGAGCCGCAGCAGCCGCCCACGCCGAGCGCGGAGACGCGCGACCTGAGCGACCTGCTCGCCGAGCTGCGTCAGGAGGCGCAGACCGCCGAGCACGCTGTGTCGGCGTCCGAGTCCAACGTGCAGGACGTGCTCGCTGCCCAGCAGGAAGAGGCCACGCGCCTCGCGGTCGAGGCGGATGTCCAGGCCGCCCTCGCCGAGCTGCAGGCCATGGAGGCCGCACAGACCGCGAGGGCGCAGCTGACGGACGCCGAAGCGGCGGCGGTCGAGGCGCTCGAGCGCGCCCAGCGCTCCGAGCGGCTCACGGCGGAGCACATCCAGTCCCAGCAGGCGAACCAGCTCGCCCAGCGCCAGCACGCGGAGGCCGAGGCCCAGCGCGTGCTCGCCCGCGCCGAGTACGAGCGGGCGCTCGCCCTGAGCACCGAAGCACAGCACGAGCACGAGCACGAGCACGAGCACGAGCACGAGCACGAGCACGAGCACGAGCAGCACGAGCAGCACGAGCAGCACGAGCAGCACGAACAGCACGAACAGCACGAACAGCACGAACAGGCGCACGCGCTCGCGCAGCGCGCCGCGGACGAACAGCACGAGCACCTGGACCGCCAGCGCGTCGAAGCCGACACCCTGCGCCGGCATCTCGAGCTGCAGCTGCGCGAGCTGGAAGCCGCCGAGCGCGCGACACGCCAGCAGGCCGAACAGCTCGAGCGCCAGCTGACCCAGCGCGAGCGCGAGTTCGAGCGCGCTGGCCAGCAGGTGGAGCGCCAGCTCGAGCGCGCGGCCCGAGACGCCGAGCGCCAGGCCGAGAGCCTCGCCCGCGACTACGAGAAGCAGATCCAGCAGCTCGAGCGCGAGCTCCAGGGCGTCGCGCGCGACCTCGAGCGCGCCGCCGAGCTCGGCGAGCGTGAGGCCGAAACCCTCGAACGTGAGCAGGAGCAGCACGAGGCCGCGATCGATTCGATCACGAACCGCCTCGAGGCCGAGCGCAATGGTGACGCCCGCCCCGAGCCGATCGCCAGCCTCGAGCAGGAGCTCGCGAATCTTCAGGCGGTGCTCGCCGAGCTCGAGGTCCGCGGCGACGACCGCGAGCGCGAACAAGAGCTCGCCGAGGAGCAGATCGAGCAGGTCGTCGAGGACTTCGAGCGCGCGATGGAAGAACTCGAGGAGCAGATGGAGCTCGTCGAAGAGGAGCTCGAGGAGCAGTTCGAGCTCTTCGAGCAGCAGCTCGAGCTCGAGGTCGAGGTCCAGGAGGACACGCTCGAGGTGGAGCTCGGCAATCTGGAGGCCGCGCTCGAAGCGCTGCAGGATGGAGAGCTCGAAGCGCTCGAGGACGCGATGGAGGCGCTGAACGAGGAGCTCGAAGCGCTCGAGCAGCACGACTGGAACGACGAGGCCGCCGACATGGAGCACGAGCACCTGCAGGCCCTGGACGCGCTGCGCGACCTGGAACGCCTGCAGGAGCGGCGCGATGTCGAGGGACGCGGGCGCGCGGCGCAGCCCCGCTCGCGCGGCGCGAACTCCGACCACGTCGAGGCCCTCGAGCGCCGCGTGCGGCATCTCGAGGCGCTCTACGAGCAGGCCATCGAGCGCGGCGGCTGCTGCTGCGACTGCCACGCCGAGCACGGAGCGCGACAGGTGCGCGTCGGCACGGCCCTGCCTCGCCCCGGCCGCGCGACCACGACCACGACGACGCGCATCCACGTCAGCTCCTCGTCGTGCGCCCCCGGCCGCGCGCCAAAGGTGAAGGCCGCGCCGGTGGCGCTCCCGCTGCTGCCCGCGACGCCCTGCGCGCCCGAGCCGCCGTGCGAGACCGCGGCCCCCTGCGCGCCGTGCCCTCCCGCGGTGCCCGCGACGCCGAAGCGCGCGGACTCTCCGCTGACCTCCGTCGCGCCCGCGGAGCTCGACCCGCTCGAGGCCGAGGTGCACCAGCTCGTCGCCGAGATGGTCGCCGAGGTGCGTGAGCTGCGCGGCCTGGTCCGCGACCTGCGCGACCCCGAGGCTCAGTTCGCACCCGAGGCCCAACCCGCCGCCGCGGCGTCGCCGGCCTCCTTCCGCAGGCGCTAGTCGTCGACCCACCTCCCCCACGGGTCGCCGCTCCGCGCGCGCGGCGGCCCGAGGTTCCAGCTCCCCGGGACGGCTCGCCACGGCAGGCATCGTCGTCCTCGCCAGGACGGCGGCTCGTCGTCCCGGGGGGCGTTCCTGCGCGCGTGACAACACGTTCCGGGCGAGACGTATGCCCGCTCCCAGCCCTCGAGAGTCGTTCCCATGTTCGCGCTGCCGTTCCTCTTCCTGCTCGTTCCTACGAGCGCCGTGTTCGCCCCCGCGCCTCTCCCGTTCGTTCACGTCGCGCCGCGCGCGGACGCAGCGGACGAGGCCTACCGCTACATCGCCGGCCTGTTCGAGAAGGGCCACCACGACCTCGTCGTGAAGGAAGCGCAGCGCTTCCTCGAGGAGCATCGCGCAAGCGCGCGCACCCCACTCGTGCGCTACCGCCTCGCCACCGCGCTGTTCGAGCTCGGGCGTCCGGGCGAGGCGACGCCGCACTACCGCAAGCTCACGCAGGAGGCCGGCTTCGAGTACCGCGCCGAGTCGTGGCTGCGCCTCGGGCAGTGCGAGCTGCAGGGCGAGCGTCCGGCCGAGGCGCGCGACGCGCTGCGCAAGGCCCACGCCTCCGACCAGGCCTACCTGCGTCCGACGGCGGCCTTCTTCCTCGCGGAGGCGGAGTTCCAGCTCGGGGACGACGCCGCGGCCGAGGACCACTACCGCGAGGCGCTGAAGAGCGCCGACGCCTCGCCCTACCACGCGCATGCCCAGCGCGGCCTGGCCTGGTGCTGCTTCCGGCGCGAGGACTGGGCGGGCTGCCGCGCAGCTGCGCGCGCCTTCCTCTCCGCACGGCCCGATCACGAGCTTGCGGGTGAGGTGCGCTTCCTGCTCGGCGATGCCGCCTTCGAGGCCGGCGACCTGAATGAGGCCGACGCGGCGTGGGCTCCGATCGATGGCGGCGCCTGGGCGCTGCCCGCGCTGCGTGGTCGAGCCTTCGTGCGCTCCGCGCGAGGAGACGACCGCGGCGCCGCCGCGCTCTTCGCCTCCCTGCTCGAGCGCGACGGCGAAGGTCGCTACACCCGCGCGGCCACCGTGCAGTGCGGTGCCCACCTCTTGCGCGCCGGGCTCGCGCAGGACGCCTTGCTCCTGCTCTCCTCACGCGGCGCTGGAACGGACGCGGAGACGCTCTACTGGCGCGCCAAGGCCGAGTCCGCGACCGGAGACGGCGAGGCCGCGCTGAAGACGCTCGAGCGGGCCGCGCGCAGCGCCGAGGGAGAGCTCGCGCGCCGCATCGCGACGCTGCGCGGCGACGTGCTCTTCGACCTCGGACGCCTCGAGGAGTCGGCGGCCGCCTACGGCTCCGATGCCTCGGACTACGCGCTGCACGCCGCGGCGACGGCGCAGCTGAACGCCGGCCGCCCCGATGAGGCGCTGCGCCTCGCGACGCGCTTCCTCGCGGAGCACGCGGACAGCCCCTATCGCGCTACGACGCTGCGCGTGCGCGCCGAGGCCGCCTTCGCGCTGCAGCGCTACGAGGAGGCGCTCACGGATTACCTCGCGCTCACGAAGGTCCGGGACGAACTCGAGCCCAGAGAGCGCGCGCGCGTGCTGAGCCGCGTCGGCTGGTGCCGGTACCTCGGCGGCGACGCCGCGGGCGCTGCGCAGGCCTTCGGCGCCGTCTGCAAGCAGCACCCGAAGAGCCCCGAGGCGGCCGAGGCGCGCGCGATGCAGGGTCGCGCGCTGCGCGAGAGCGGTGACGTCGAGGGCGCCGTCGCCGCGCTCCAGCGCTACCTCGAGGAGCAGCCGAACGGCGCCGAGCGCGCCGAGGTGCGCCTGCAGCTCGCGCGCCTGACCGGAGACAGCAGCGAGCTCGAGCAGCTGCTGAACGAATCGGCGGACGACCCGCTCGCGGCCACCGCGCTGTTCGAGCTCGCCGAACGCCAGTCCGCCGAGGGCCGCGGCGCCGAGGCGATCGCCGGCTTCCGCGCCTTCCTCGCGCGCTACCCGAACGATCCCGCAGCGCCCGAAGCGCGCTACGGACTCGCCTGGGAGCTGCGCGCCGCCGGCGAGTCGCGCGCCGCCCTGGAGGAGCTCCAGCAGCTGGAAGCGAGCGGCGAGCTCGCGCTGGCCGCCGCGGAGCTGGCGCTGTTCTGCGCCACGGATCTCGGCGACCCGGACAAGATCCTGGGCTGCTGGGCCGAGTTCGCAAAGCGCTGCGAGTCGCAACCCGCCCTCCTCGCCGGCGCGCGCTCCGCCGTTCCGGCGCTGCAGGCGGCCGGCGCCGACGATCGGGCGGCGCAGCTGCTCGCATCGCTCGAGCCTCGATTGACCGACGCGGCGCTACTCCTCGAGCTCGCTCTCGAACGCGCCTGGTGCGCGCTCGACGCTGGACGGCTCGACGCCGCTGAGCCCTTCGTCGCCAGCGCGCTCGCCGCGAGCCCGCGCGACGCGCGCGTGCTCGAGGCCGTCTTCTTCGCAGGGGAAGCTCACTACGCGGAGGCGAGCTACGAGCGCGCCGCTTCGCTGTACACACGCGCGGCGCAGCCCGAGGCCGAGGAGCTCTACGACGACGCGCTCTACAAGCTCGCGTTCAGCGAGCTCGCGCGCGAGCGCTGGTCGCAGGCCGCCGCGGCCTTCGAGGGGCTCGTGACGGCGACGCCGAAGAGCGAGCTGTTCGGCGAGAGCCTGTTCCTGGCCGGCGAGTGCCGCTATCGCGCCGGCGACGCCGCCGCTGCGACGGCCCACCTCGCACGCTTCCGCAAGGAGGTCCCCCGCCACGCCGTGCGACCGCGCGCGCTGTTCCGACTCGGACTCGCCGCCCAGGAGTCGGGCAGCCCGAAGCTCGCGGAGGCCGCGCTCACCGAGCTGCTCAAGACCGAGCCGACCTTCGAGCGCGCCGCCGAGGCGCACCTCGTGCGCGGCCGCGCGCTCGTCGCGCTCGCCAAGCCGCGCGCGGCCCGCGCCGCCTTCGACGCCGCACTCGGCGCCGCGAACGCGCGAGCGGAGGACGCGGTCTTCGGCGCGCGCGCTCGACTCGACCTCGGTCGCCTCACGCACCTCCTGGCCGGATGCGAACAGCAGCGAGACCTTCAGGAACT